>JAHYIS010000007.1 GCA_019429385.1 ANME-2 cluster archaeon
TCACGCTTAAGATCATAATAGGTTAGTTTTTCTTCCTTGCTTAACCAGGATAAAATAGACCTTACTTTCACAATCTCGTTCATCATACCCATCGGGAATGCACCCGAACCAACTGCCGGATCAACGATTTTTATATCTTTCAATAAATTGTCAATTTTGTCCCGGTTATTTTTAATAGAAACAGGGATGTATTTTTCATCAGCAACAGAATCAATGGTCAATTGCTGCGCATAATCCCCGTACTGGATAAATGTTTCAATATCAGTAACAGGAATATCCGTATTTGTTTCAAGATAATTGATCAGACTCTGCTGGCACATATAATGAACGATTTCCCTTGGCGTATAAAATGCGCCCCTGGACTTCCTGTCAGTTACATCCAGCAGGTTCTCAAACACTTTACCCAGCATTTCAGGGTCAACAGCCACCTCTTTATCTAACGGTTCGTCCTCTTTGACAGTGAAATTGAACCTGTCAAACGTATCCAGGATTTTTTCAAAAATAGAATTTTCCAACGGTATTTTGACGTTAACCCAGTCATAATCATTGATCGGCTCAAACAGACCGCCATTTAAAAAGGGAATCTTGCAGTTCAACTTGCTATAAAAATTATCATCATATTCTCTTGATAATGCTTCATAGAATAAAGGTTCAAGTATGTCATTAAAGAAATTTTCATACGGGACTATCTCTTTATTGAACAATTTACTGACGAACTTCTTAGGACCTTCTCCCCATTCCTCAAATTTGCCAGACTCTTTATCCTTGCCAACCCCGAGCCAGCCTTTTTTCTGGAGGAAATAAATAAAAACGATTTGACCTAACAACTTTTTTGAAAAATCTATCGTTGAAATACTCTTCTCATCAAATTCCACTCTCACATCAGGATCATTATCGATGATATCATCCAGCGATCCCTTTAATTCTAAAAATAATTCTTTATACGTCAAGAAGAATTCCTTGGTGACGTTATCAATACTGAAAGCATCTTCAATCTCATCAATTGAAGGGTTTTTATCTTCTTCAGTTATCAGGTCCAAAAATTGTCTTCTGCATGTGTGATTGGGTTCATTCACACCCACAAGATAAGAGTACCTTTTAGCAGGTGTCAGGTCTTCAACTGGCTTAATCTTTCCAGATTCTTCCCTCTCAAGGTGGTAATCCAATTTCACAAAAGAAAAACGCCAATCTTCCGGATCATCTCCGTAGAAAGCCACCAGTGCAGCATCTTTATGGTTATTACCTAAATATTTTGCAACAATATTTCTCTGCTTAGTCCTGGCTTTATCCTTGTAGACGGTTTCCTTTTTGAGTTTAACAACAAGCACATCAATTGCCTTTTTTGAATTATCTATGTAATTCCCCATGCGTTGATAGGAATCAATATAATTTAAATAATCCTTACTGACATGCAAGCTAACAGGTGCTATTTCAATTTTATTGAATATTTCTTTAATAAATTTTTTGAATCTAGCCTCGTCAAAATTGGTATTAAACGTTTCATCCAATAAATTCTCTGCACGTTGTTTATCCATATTATTCCCCTTTATGCAAATACTCTGAAAGAATCACTTCTCTTTTTCCTCTTGTATCAGCCGAACTGGTAACAAATGCTGACTGGAAGAACTCATCAGGAATGCCGGATTTAATTTTTGCATAAATTTTGAAAGGATTTATTTCATTCTTTGTTTCATCGATTATCTTTTTGATTGTCGCCTTTGGCAAACTTCCATCACGCAAAAGAGATAATACATCCCTGAGATAATCATTTTCTATACCAGTAAACTCTGGACTATCCTCGATAGCACGGATTGTTTTAATGAGTTTGGCTTTATTCCCCTTGCTTCCTGCTGGCTTAAGCGATTCAGATTCTTTTATGAATACATCTGCAAACTCCTTTTTGTTTAACTCAAGATGGTTATAAAATTCAGGCTCGATTTTTTCCCGTTTTGTATCAATACCAGCTTCAAATATTTCAGCAGCCTTTTCAAAATCAATTTCTTCCGAGCAGATTCCAGAAACATTCCCTGTGGTTTTAAAAATCTTCCTGACCTTTCCTTTTCTAAGAAAGGTCACAGTAGACGTATAATCCTCAATATATTTCTTTGCACTTCTTGCTTTTTTCGGGAGCTTCTTTATTTTATTAAACAACTCCTTATCAGTATCCCTGAGTTTTCTCAAAAATGTCAGGTGCCTGAGTTCAGGGTCGTCTTCATCCTCTCCAATAATAGACTCCCTGGAAGTTAATCGCTTATACAGGTCATGAGATTTTATCTCTTCATCAGTCAACAATCTTGCATCATTGCCAAGCATCTCAATGAAAGCCTCGATTTTCGCTTCGGCTGCTTCCTGTAAACTGATATTTTCATTAATAGGCCCTGCCGGGAAGAAATTATACGTATATATCCTATCAAATTTCGAATCCACACGATTTATACGTCCAACTCTTTGCATCATCCGTGTGGGATTCCATGGAATATCATAATTTATGACAACATTTGAACGATGCAGATTAACACCCTCAGCTAAAATCTCAGTTGAAATCACGATGCGTATATCATCCTTTTGATTCCTTGCATTTGCATCAAAATTATCAATGACCTCTGTTCTTTCAGCCGGTGACGAAAAACTGGAAAATGCCCTCACTTTGTTGTCAAATACAGGATTTAGCATCTCTTCAAGGTAGTGCGCCGTTTCCTTTGATTCAGTAAAAACAATCAATTTATTATTCGCCAGAACAGAATCGCTTTTCAATAGTTCGATAAATGTCTCAAGTTTAGGGTCATTTTTTACTTTACTCCATAAACCCTGAATTTTCTTCAAAGCCTTTAAATCATCCTTTAAGTCCACAATAAATTCATCGTAAAAATTATCGGATGCATATGTTGTGGCTTTATCTTCATCTATTAACTTCTGGATAGATTCGTCATCATCATTGTCCAGATATTCAAATATCTTGTTTATGTGCTTTTTGCTGACATACACATTCCCTTTTTGGTATTGCTCTATGAATTTTTCATATGAATAAATGAATCTCGAAATAGATTTATTAAACGCAAATATACTACTTTCCAGTCTTTTTAACAATAAAACCCTCATAAAAGCTTGCATGTTACGCTGTGAAATTTCCTCTATATTTGTAAGGCTCTTTTTGAGATATAGTATCGGAGTGTATCTTGCATATTTAAACTGATTGACAATTATATCAACAGTATCAGTAAAAATACTTTCCAGTTCCTCATCAAAATTGTATAAAATTGGCTCAGGGTCACCAACCTCAGGGAACGATAACTTCTGTTTCTTCAAATCCGCTCCATAATTTTCCATAATGGCAGACCTCGTGCGCCTAACCATTAAATCTTTAAGAACATTTTTCCGAATATCTTCTGCATTTTCCCTAACTACTGAAAGATATTCTTCTTTATCATGTTGCCTGTCAAGCCCATTTAACTTACTTTGCAGTCCCTTAAAATACCTCTCTAAATCCTTTACTTTTGGACTTCGTAGAGTGGATTTATGTGCATCCTGGAATAATTTGATCTGGCTTAAAATGTCAAATGGAGTATTATTAAGAGGTGTTGCAGAAACTAAAATCACCCTTTTACCTCTGCAAATTTGAGCTAATTTCTCATAAGATTGAGTTGATTCGTTCCTGAAACTGTGGGCTTCATCTATTATTACATTTTTATATTTCTCAGTCCCTCTCTTGGTAATATCCTCAAGTTTTCCCCGTGATTCGATATACGCCTGCCGAATTCCAAAATCTTCAAAAACATTTGTCCATGACCCTGGATTATCCCTGTCAACCAAAACAGGTGGTGCAATTACTATTGTTCTGCCATCTAACTGCTGGGCTAACATTGTGGCAATAAATGTTTTACCAAGACCTACAACATCAGAGATGAATACTCCGCCGAATTCTTCGAGCTTCAGTTTCGCATCCTGTACAGCATCTCTCTGATATTCTAAATCCATAAAATTCGGTGGACGGTAAAAATCCTTTACATCTTCTAAATCTAGATTTATTCGTTCTTCGAGATATTCATAAAGGAATTTTAGATATAACTCATAAGGCGTAATTTCATCGTTTAACCACGTTTTTGCCTTAATAGTCTCAACATATTCATCAGAAACATCAACTGATTTATCCCACAACTTATTGAATTGGTCTAATGCAAATTTATGATCCGAACGATTCTTCAATTCAACATTAAATTCCAGATTATTCCTCAATCCTGATTCGGTAAAATTGCTTGACCCCGTAATCACTCTTCCAGTATCACGATCTCCCTCTTTGAAGGTCATTATATAGAGCTTTGAATGTATTTTTTCAGCCGGATATACTCGAATCTCTAATTTGCCAGATGTAATCCATTCAATGAATTTAGATGCGCCATCTGCCACTTCAATTGTATCATCAGAATCTTCCAGTTCTGTTATGACTTTGTTTGAAAAATCCTCTTTTGTTTCTTTATGCGATAATTGTAATTCCGTTTGAACTGAATGTTTTGATTCCTGGATTAAATTATAAGTTTCCTTGTTGGTGCTGATACCAATTAATATTCTGATTTTCTCAGTATTTTCTAATGACTTGTATATTGAATGAAATCCACTTGTATAGAAATATCCAACCAGACAATCAAAATACTGGGAATCTTTAATAAGAGCGGCAAATCTATCTACCAACTTATTATTTTCCTCGTTTGTAATGAATGTTAAATCGGTAGTCATAATAAACCAACATTTTTTAACAATTTAACTCAGGTTTAAAATTGGTTTCCATTTATCAGACTATTTCTTCCTATATATGTTCAATCCGATTTTGATATCTTCCTTATCAGGAATAAGTTAGTTACCTTCAGTCGATGCAATAATTATAGTTTTGCCAGAAGATGATGGGCCAAACTCTTTCGACAAATCAACTTTAATAGTTAATATGTCTCCATCTTGTGTCATTTCAACATTCTTCATATCGTAGCACATCTCCCTATATTTTTCAACTAAATAGTCATCAATTTCGTCAGAACATCTCAGAAAAGAATAACCATTTTCTAAGACTATTATTATCTTGAAAGGTTGAATTGGTTTAAATGTTTTGTTATAATCCCAATATATAATTTATGCAGTGGTTAAAACCACAAAGAAAGCAAAGCCAAATTAGCAAAATCCTTTGCGATGAACCAAATAATGAAACCTGCCCCCATCCCTTCTTCAACTCTCATGCCGCCCCTTAGTCTTCACTTTACAGGGTGCCCCTCCCGGTATGTTCCGCCTGCCCTTGTGGTGTGAGGGCTGGCAGGCGCTTTTCGCTTATTCCTGCGGGCTTTGGGTGCCAGATATGAATATGTCCATGGTATATACAAAATTTCTGCATAATATTTAAAACAAAACAATTTTATTGAATCACAATTTATAGTAGTACAATAAATGAGGTGCCGAAAATGGCAGAGTTTTTAACGACTACCGGAATATCCTATAATCTTGAAAAATTAATTAAAAATTCAGAAGAAAAACTTTTTTTAATTAGTCCTTATCTACAAATAGCAGACAGTCTCAAACATCTAATAACAGAGAGAGATTTACGAAAAATCGACATAAGAGTGGTTTATAGGAAGGATAATAAAATAAATGCCGAAGATATGAGTTTCTTGCAAGAATTAACTAGTGTTAAAATTTCGGCTCATGAAAATCTTCACGCAAAATGTTATTTAAATGAAAATACAGCAATTATAGCTTCCATGAACCTGTATCAATATTCCCAGCAAAATAATCGTGAAATGGGTATTCAAGTTGAGAAAGAAACGGAACCTGAATTATATAATGATATTTTCAAAGAGGTAATGACAATTATACAAACAAGTCAGGAACCGGAATTTTCAGTGAAAAAATTGAAAACAGGAAAACCTGCAGTTTCCAACAACGTCCCTATAAAAAATAAACAATCACAAAATGATAGAGGTTTTTGTATTCGCTGTGGAAATGACTTAAAACTTAATCATGAAAAACCTCTTTGTTACAATTGTTTCAACATTTGGAAAGAATATAGTAATCCAAATTATAAAGAGAAATTTTGCCATGCTTGTGGAACTAAATATAACAGTACTGTTGAAAAACCTATTTGCATTGACTGCTATAAGAAATTGGCAAAATAATAATTGGAACATATTCAATTTCTAAATCATGTTAACATAGCAGTATGATCTTATCCTCATTCCTCCCTTCTTCCCCTTTCCTGCTGCCCCTTTTGGTTCACTTATGCAGGGTGCCCCTCCCGCTCTGCTCAGCCTGCCCTTGTGGTGTGAGGGCTGGCAGGCGCTTTTCGCTTATTCCTGCGGGCTTTGGGTGCGAAGTGGGGAGGGATGCCTGGGTGGAGGGTTGCAAGGTGGGGGGCTCGAAACTAAATTTCGAATTTACACTTCCAACCTTCGTTCTATTCACTACACTGATTTAAGTCTAAAACCAAGTATTTCGTATGATTTGGCACAGATCATCATTAAATGACAAATGGTTTTCCTGAAAATAAAGGAGTTTGAAGTGTCAAAATTGTTTACAATAAAAATCAGAATCATCAAATTCCATATCATTAGCGATATTAATAAAACCCATTTTGCATTTCTTAGCAAAATCTCTATCATCAAGGAAGAATTCAATTGGTTTTATATATTCAAGATTTGTCATCAATTCATGAAATATCCGTCCATCATTTGTGTCCTTAAAATGAATATCAGCAAGTGATCTTTTCACAATATTGAGCCTTTTATGATTTAATAACAATATTTCAAAGCCAGGATGGATCTCTTCGATTTTGAAAATGATCGAATTTGATAAATTTAATGACAGTTCTGATAAAAAATCAGGTAGATCGTCTATTTCATTGTCTTTAAAAAAAATTGAGATTTCATGATATACCAGATTTAGAAAATTAGATAGCCCTGGTTTTGCAGCTTTTAAGTTTTTGAACTGCTCTATTAAAAAAGCCTGGGAATCCAATGTACTGATACTGGAGCTCTGATAAATATCAGGTAGAAATCTGATAATATCAACCATAACTTCATTTATTTTATTTCTCAGTACGTTATGTGATTCCATAATTGCTGAATGACATAAATACAATTGTTCATTCCGTTTATCATCCATCAAAGCTATAGATGTTTCATGAAGTCGATCATTTGTATTAATTATTCCTAAAATGATATTAGTATCAAAAGAAAAATTCATTTTAAGCCTCTAAGACTTCAAAAACAGCATTATAATTTCTTGGAATTAATTCGTCATTAAAATTAGATAAGCTCAAATTAGTTACATCATCCTGAAGATCTTGAAAAGAAATCTTTCCCCTGTGAAAAGCCTCGATTCTAAGCAATGAAACATTAATCATTATCCAGATATCAACATCATCTACCTTTTTTAAGGATTTCTTTATTAATTCATGAATGTTAAAAAAGTATTGATATAGGACTAATAACTGATTGGTATTTTCAGCCTTGTCCCATATTTTAAATTTAATCTCTTCCCTAATGGATGAAATTCTTCCATTTAGTTTTCTTAAAGTTATTCTAAAAAGTTCCGTTTGCTGTCGAGGTTCTAAGTTTGTTGAAAACGATTTTAGTTTCTTGAAACTTTCATTGAAATCCTGGAGAATAGCAATTTGATCTTCTAGTTTATTTTCGATAGTTCCTAAGTCGTCTTCATAAATATTAATTGAAATAATATCTGTTAAAGCTTCCAATAATTTTTCTCTTGTTTCAAAGTCCAATTTCAAAATTTGGTCTAATTCCTTTTGAATCTGATAAAGTCTATGCATTGATCTTAGATAATCAACTGTGCCAATTACTGGTCGCATAACTAATGTAATACTCTCAAATATATCGGATGAAAAAACATCCAGAATATAGTTAATAGATTTAAATTGGCTGTTAGACGAATAATGAGCGTTCATGATAATATAATCCTATTAATGACTTAAATCCATTTATAATCTAGCTTATTTAAGTTTATTGTAAAGCTTCAAATGATGCCTGAAATGAAAAATCATCATTAACATTGTTGATGTCTTCAGCCCCCATCCCTTCTTCAACTCTCATGCCGCCCCTTAGTCTTCACTTTACAGGGTGCCCGTCCTGATCATCTCCGCTCGCCCTTGTGGTGAGGGGGGCTGGCAGGGGCTCGAATCGCATTAAAAAGCAGGCGTTTGGTGGGCTATTCAACTGACCCTGCCACCGCTGCCCTTCAAGGCGGCATGGTGGCAGCCAACATTATTGATACACAAATATCTGCATAATTGGAGTTGGAACATCTTTATAACATTTAGTGTTAATAGAATAATCAAAGTTAATCAAAATCTAACCAAGGTGATACTATTGGAAAGCATCGAAGCAATCAAAAAGCATTTGGATTACATGTCCCATGAAATTGTTGAAATGAAGAAGCTAATAGTTGGCCTGGAATCAGATAAACAAAAATCCAATAGAGCATGGGATGATTTAATGAGTGCATCAGACCAAATATCGGAAAAATGGATTGAAGTCTCAGCTGCAGATGAAATAAGATCACAACGAGAAAAGACGTGGTGAATCTGTGAATATTTGTCTGGATAGTTCTGTTATTGTAGCAGCATTAAGAAAGCAAGAAGTCCATCATGAAGCTGCTAGAAATTTATTGGAAAGTATTAAAGATGGAGAACATATTGCTATAGAACCTTACATTGTTTTAATTGAAATTGTTGCTGCCATAAAACGAAGAACAGGTTCAACAGAACTTGCCAACAGAGTGAAAAATGATTTTTTGGCTATAGACACCATAAATTTTATGGACCTTGAATCAACCAGGGCAAGTCATGCATCTGAAATTGCAGTGAATCTTGGGGTAAGGGGAATGGATGCTATTGTTATACAAATAGCAAAAGAGTTTAATGTCCCCCTCATTACATTGGACAAAGAAATGATCGAAAAGGCTAAATCCTTCGTCGATATCAGTGCTGTAGAAGATTTGTGAATTAGCTACGATTTGATTAAAACTATTGGGGAGACACTAAATTTTAGCCCTCTCTGTGCATCTGTCATATCAATGATTATTATTTAACATATCCATCCCCATCCTTTTTCAGTTCTCCTTCCGCCCCCTCGGTTTCACTTTTTAGGGTGCCCCCTCCCGCTCTGCTCAACCTGCCCTTGTGGTGATGGGTGCTGGCAGGCGCTTTTCGATTCTTCCTGCGGGCTTTTGGGTGCGAAGTCGGACTGATACTTAGGTGAGTGTTTGTAGGTATGGATTCTGTTGAAAACAATTATTAACAATTAAAGCATCCATTTAAATGAGGTAAAATATGGGTAATGTTAAGGACGAAGTAATAAAAATGATACATACAATGCCAAATGGTGTTTCAGTAGATGATATAATGGCTGAGTTATATTTTCGTCAAAAAGTGGATGCTGGTTTATATGCTCTTGATAGAGATCAAGGTATTGAACACGAGATAGTAAAAGAAAAACTTACTAAATGGCTAGAATAATCTGGTCTCCTAATGCATCAGATGATTTGGAGTCTATCTGTGAATTTATTGCGATAGATTCTGAGTACTATGCTCGATCGTTCGCAAAAGGAATTATTAAGGCTATAGAAAGACTCATTGTATTTCCTGAATCAGGTAGAATCGTCCCGGAATATAATTTGAATAATATTCGTGAAATAATTTATCAGAATTATCGAATTGTCTATAGGATCAAGTCAGATATTATTGAAATTGTAACTATAGTCCATGGTGCAAGATTGTTAGACCACTTTTAAGTTATCCTTTTTTGACTCGTTGAGCCAAATTTGTATATTTACACACTCCTTCCGCCCCTTCATCTTCACTTTACAGGGTGCCCCACTCGTTATGTTCCTCCTGTCCCTGTGATAAGGGTGCTAGTAGGCGCTTTTCGATTCTTCCTGCGGACTTTGGGTGCGAAGTGGGGATGGATGCTTTTGTGGGGGGTTGGAGGGGGGGCTCGATTTGCATTAAAAAGCAGGCATTTGGTGGGCTATTCAACTGACCCTGCCACCGCTGCCCTTCAGGGCGGCATGGTGGCAGCCAGCCGTGTTGATTCATATTGCCTGGGGTTTGGAGAGGCAAGAATATGAAACCGGATGCAGACTATGGATGTGATTCCTGTCGCACCTTGTTGGTTTACTCATACAGGGTACCCGACCTTTATCCGGCATATTGGAATAGGATATGTGGATTGAACATGTTTCCTTCAAAAAATGGCCAGATCACCGAACAAAAAGCAACGTATTCAGCATCCTCACATTACTTGTGCGTAAAATAAGCCACAACCCCACCATCAGCACTATCTATCCTCACATACCCGTACCGTTCGAACTGCACCACCCTGTCAACCTCAGTGGCAATACCAGCCTCGCCAATCCCTTCAACCTCACCATCAGGCGTCAGCACCTTCACAGGTATCCCGTCCACGGGAGCCCAGTGGATAATGCGGCCGCCCCCCTTCTTTACGGTCTCGATATCATGTCCTGCAAATTCGGCCGTGCCCTCGCCAGTGATCCTGATATTATACAGCTCTTTCAACCTGAACAGGTCACCCGGTTTTGCATTCCCGATATCCTGGTTGCATACCAGCACGCTGTGCTTCACCGTAATTTCCCTGGTACCCCTGGCCACAGTCGGGTGCAGCGAAGGTTTCACAACAGTGGGTTGTGTACCCGAGAGCTCAAGTTTCACCGGCTCCCACACAAAGAAATACCGGTTTGCGTCAGCATCGATCAACTTGCGGTTCTCGGCATACAGGTTATCCAGGCTCAGGCTCACATCGGTCTCGCCCACACCCATATCAACGAAGAACTTGCGCAGAGCTTCCGGCCTGAACCCACGGCGGCGAATGGCCCGAAGCGTCGGCAGCCGAGGGTCATCCCAGCCAGAATACTCGCCTGCCTCAATAGCCGCACGCAGTCCGCTGGTACTGAACTTGCCGAACTCGTGCATCTTCACACGGCCCCAGTGGGACGTGCGGGGATAGGTCCAGCCCAGGTAATCATAAACATACTTCTGCCGCAGCTCGCTGTCCATCAGGTCCTTGCCCCTGATGATATGGGTCATACCCAGCACGTGGTCTTCGATGGCCCCTTCAAAATCCAGCAAAGGCCAGACCACATACCTGTCACCCACTTCCGGGCGGGGATGCGGTGTCCTGATCACCCGGAATGCACCCCAGTCACGCAACGCGGGGTCCTTGTGCTTGATATCTGTCTTTATGCGCAACACCCCCGCCCGTTCCTCGTATTCACCAGCCAGCATCCGTTTCCATTCACGCAGGTGGTGTTCAGGCGCCGTGTCCCTGTGCGGGCATGCCTGTTTTGCATCCTTCAGCTGCTTGAACTCATCCTGGGTACAGGTACACACATAAGCATGCCCGGCCTTGATGAGCGTTTCTGCATATTCGTAATAGATAGGAAGCCTGTCCGATGCCATGACCACCTCATCCGGGTTGGCACCCAGCCATCTGCAATCTTCCAGGTACCAGTCATAGGCTTCCAGCATAGGCCGCTTGGTCACGGGGTCGGTGTCATCGAACCTGATAATGAACTTGCCCCCATATTTCTTCACGTACTCGCTATTGACCACGATACCACGGGTACTCCCAAGGGTGGGCGGACCGTTGGGGTTGGGCGCGAACCTCATAACTACGCCTCCTTTTGCATCCGGGAGTTCCTTTAACCCCTTATCCGGCTCCTTGCGCAGCGAAAGTTCAACTATTAACTCGGGAGCCATTGTTTCCAGTTCAGTCTGCCACTGTTCCAACGATCCGCTGGCAATATCTTTTAGTGCTTCGCCCAACAGGGGGCCTATTTCCTTAGCCCTCTGGCGCAGTTCGGGATGTTCCCCCATCAATTTGCCCATAACCGCACCCTGCTGCGGAGCTTTGCCGTATTTTACGGCATTCTGCAAAGCATATTTCTTAACGAGAATTTCAATATCTGCTTCCATATACCGTTCAAGATGTACTGGTAGCACATAATTATTTGCAAAAATTACCTGCCCTTTACAAAAGCATCCGCTGCCGCATACCCTGCCTTGACGGAGCCGTTCATGCTGCGCTCGGGATAATTTGCTTCCGAGAACATCCCGGCAAGGTACAGCCCATCGAGACTGGTCTTATACGGCAGTATCCTCTCAGCATACCCGGTTTCATACACGGGTGCGGTTCGGGCATCCCGGCCCAGTTCCCACCACAGTACAGCAGAGCGGTCAAACCCGGGATACATGCTCTCAAGACCATCCATGAACATCTTCATCACTTCAGCTTCGTCCAGTGCATACAGCGGGTCCTCGCGGTCCTGGAAGTATGACGCAATATAGAGCAGATGCTCACCTCCGTAATCCGATGCTGGCATGAAATTCGTATGCTCGATAAGTGCTCCGAACGGGACATTAGCCTTGATGTTGAGCCAATAGGTACCATCTGTCATCAACGGCTTTGACATACCAAGCAGGGCACAGCACGTACCCTGGTAATGAATGGCTGTGGGGTCAAAATCAAGTACATATGGTGCGAACATGGATGCAAGTGCCATGGGAGGTACCGTGGAGATCACCGTATCACACGACAAACTGCCTGCATTGAGCCGTACACCCGAAATCCGCCCCTCATCCAGCACTATCTGCTCCACACCATTACCCGTAATTATCCGCCCGCCTTTTTGGTGTATCGATTCTGCCAGTGCACTTATCAGATGCTGGAATCCATCCCTGATATACCCCAGTCTCTCCCCCTCAGCACCCCGGTTCGAGCGAATCTTGACCCTGCCGACCAGCCAGGCCGCACTGACCACGGCTGCGCTTGACCCGAACTTGCTGTTCAACAGCGGCTGGAAGAAATTGTTGAAAACTCCTTTCCCTGCTGTCTTGATTATCCACTCACCGGCCGTGATGGTATCGTATGACCTGACATCCTTGACAAGTTTGGTCCTCATCACCAGCAGCCCCAGCCTGAAAATATCCACGAACGACATAGGCGGGAATTTCAGGATCTCAAGGGGAGTGTTCATTGGATATGCCCTACCACCCCAGTAATAACCAGTGGTACCTTTTACCCACTTGATCCGTCCTGATAGCCCCAGTTCTGATATCAATTCCTTCAATTCGGTATCGCTGGAAAAAAAATGGTGGTAATATTTCTCTATATGATAACCAGCCACATGGTAGCTCTGTACCATCCCGCCCAGTTCACGGTCTTTCTCAACCACCGTAACGTCATGTTCATCACAAAGCCGGTAAGCTGCTGCAAGTCCGGCCAGTCCGCCGCCGATAATGACTATCTTGCTCATAGTTTTTAAATCCCCTTCATCGTATTATCTATAGAACAACACCACACCGTATTCACTTTGCGGTCTGTTCATCCAACGGTACAGTATGAAGTAATAATTAATATCCTCTGTCGAGTACCAGTACCATGCCATTTTGGCACTGTCAAGACGCTGGTATCTATCGCTTACTACCTGGTCCACATAATCTGCATCCGTATCATGGACGATGATGATGGGCGCGTCCAGTACCGGGTCAGTTTCCAGGTCTACTCTCCACTTTACATTTTTGTAGTGACGTAACTGCCATAATAACTGGGTCTCCATTTCCACATCCGTGACCTGTATCTCAGTGTAAAACCCTTTGTGCTGCTTTGCAGTCTCATGCAGGGTTGTAAGAAATTCCTGGTATTTCTGGGGCGGCTGGCTGGCCTGTATCAATGGCTCGGCTGGGTCTGAATAATTCTTATAGTTCAGGTTATAACTGGTATAGAGGAATAATGATGATGTGGATACCAGTATGACCACCAGGACCGCCTCAGCCCATCTTGGCCGGTGTTTAAGGGAAGGTACGATCTCACCAAGGTATGCGCCAGCTATCAATATTGCCGGAAGTAAGGGATGCAGTATCAACCAGGGTACTTTCTCACCTATATAGGCATAGGCTGCAAGGTTGACAGCCAGGAAATAGACAAGGAAGGCCATAATGGGATTTTCCCTGTTCTTTATGAACCGTACGGTATATTCTATGCTCCCTAAAAATGCGAACATGGCTATCGGAAGCTCGTACAGGAACAACAGCGGGAGATAATAATACGGCGGACCGCCGATACGCTCTACTTTATGCATCTCATACCAGTGAGAGAAAGCAGTGAATACCGCATCTTTTACTGCTTCAAAGTCCTTAAAAAAATAGGAATAAAAAACAACGTACATTGAAAGGAACACTACTACGAACAGACCGACATCCAGCAGGAACCTGAACATGTTCTTCTCAATGAATGCAATCGTGTCATGTTTCAAATGTCGGGTGCGAAATCCCTGCCATAGCCTGTACAATACATATATTCCAGCCGGAAAACCCAGCAGTGCCAGGGTAACATATGCATTCTCCTTGGCAGTGACCGAAAATGCCAGTGCGGCAGAGCCCAATGCCACATATATCAGCCTGTCGGGATTATTTCTTTGCTCAAGATATTTTGCCGCGCTCAGAATGGCTGTCAGCGTAAAGAAGGTGATGAATATATCATTGCGGTAGAACCGGGAATAGTACAGAAAGGAAGGTGAAAATGCAAAGAATGCAGCTGTAATAAGCCAGCCCGGGCGGCCCAGATAATGCCTGAAAGGATAAACCAAAAGCACCATACCCACGCCGGTCAGGGCAGGGACCAGCCTTGCTGCGAATTCAGTATCACCCATGATGTTGAACACAACCACAGTAAGGTAATAAAGAAAAGGTCCATGGAATACCGGATTATAGGTATAACTACCGCCGGTGAATAATTTGTACGCAAACGAGCCAACTGCGGCCTCATCATGGTGGAAAGGGCGTACATCGAGCTGGTACAGGCGGATGATCGTCGCTGTTATTACTATTGCACAGAAGATGAGGAGGTCAGGGTGGTTAAAAAATGGTCTTTTGCTTCTTGTTTCTGCCTCTATCATATGGTCTATGATTTTGCTGGATGGTATTTAAGCATATTCAAACATACCCATATTTTTATTATTAATACGAAATAGACATTGGCGACAGGTAATTACAATTGATTACATAAATTATAAATAGATGTAAGATGTGGTTACATTTTGAGTTGAGGTCTGAACCATGAATAAGACATTACTGAAAATTCTCCTGGTTATGTTCTTTGCGGCACTTTTTTCTGGTTGTATTCAGCCCGATGCCGAAGACGCGCCTGCAGGAACCATGATCCTTTCCACGACAACCTCTACATGTGATACCGGTTTGCTGGATGTATTGAATGCACGATTTGAAGAGGAAAATAATGTCAAAGTACTGACATTGTGCCAGGGTACAGGCAAGGCTATTGCCACAGGCGAGATGGGGGCAGCCGATGTGGTGCTGGTCCATGCACCGTCATCTGAACTGGAAGCCATAAAGCGGGGAAGTTTCATAGACCGCCAGTTTGTTATGTACAACTATTTCGTGATCATCGGCCCGGCCTCTGACCCGGCCAATGTGACGCACGCCACATCTGCCACCGATGCTTTTACCAGGATTGCTGATGCACAGGCTCCGTTCATTTCCCGGGGCGACAATTCAGGCACCCACGCAAAGGAACTGGGACTGTGGAACGAAATACATATCACGCCGCAGGGTGTCTGGTACCAGTCAGTAGGTAAGGGCATGGGCGACACTATTATTACGGCTGATATCAAGCAGGGGTATACCCTGTCGGACAGGGGCACCTACCTGGCCATGAAGGATAAAATTAACCTTGTGGCCCTCTTTGAGAACGACCAGGAATTCCTGTACAATCCATACCATGTCATGGCAGTCAGTCCTGAAAAGTTCCCTGATGTGAACTACGGTATGGCACTGAACTATATTGAATTCCTTACCTCAGGCGAGGGGCAGGGTTTGATACAGGACTTTGGATTGGAGGAATACGGCCAGCCGCTGTTCATACCTGCACACAATATAGATGAAGATGTTTGATACATGAACAGCACCGAATTTATTATCCAGGGGATTATCACAGCAATCGAACTGATCGCAGGAATGGACCCCTATATTTTGAGCATAGCAGGGGTATCATTGAAGGTATCAGGAACTGCCACCTTCTTGGCTGCCATGACAGCCATCCCCCTGTCATTCATCATTTCCCACAGGGAGTTTTGGGGCAAACAGACATTGCTCACCCTCATAAATACTGGCATGGGCCTGCCGTCGGTGTTCGTGGGACTGTTCGTATTCATCATGCTGGTACCTGCCGGCCCGCTGGGATTCCTGAAACTTATATTCACCCCGGAGGCCATGATCATTGCCCAGTACATCCTGGTCACACCCATCATCACCGGTATCTCCCTGGCAGCGATAAATGCCGTGCCTCCCGCCATCCGTGAGAATGCATATACCCTGGGAGGCAGTCACAGGGACATTGCCGTTGTCGTGCTTAAGGAAGCAAAGTTTGGTATCGTAACATCTGTACTTGCAGGTTTTGGGAGGGCCATCGCAGAGGTGGGTGCTATTCTCATCGTAGGCGGCAATATCGCCTATACGGGCAGTGTGGGGGGCATTGGTGAAGGACTGTCCTATACCAGGACGCTGACCACTGCCATCACATCCGAGACCAGCAGTGGCGATATATCAGTTGCTATCGCGCTGGGATTGATATTGATCACTATTAACCTGTCTGTCAATGCTGCAGCCAGCATGCTGCAAAGAAGGGGGGAAGTTAGTGGTACTGCTTGAGATTACCGGATTGAGGAAGACCTTTGGGGAGAAACAGGTACTCAGGGACATCAACCTGGAAGTGGAAAGGGGTGAGATATTCGCCATGATGGGTCCGAGCGGAACAGGCAAGACCACATTGCTGAGGATACTGGACCTGCTTGAAAAGCCGGATACCGGCCATATCAAACTGGACGGGATGGTCATGAACGGGGGACAGAATAATAACCGTACCGCAGCAAGGCAGCGGATATCTATGGTGTTCCAGTCTCCGGCCCTGTTCAATGATACCGTATATAACAATGTGGCATACAGCCTGAAGGTACGCGGGATGGATAACCATACCATTGAGCACAAGGTCAGCCAGAGCCTTGCCCTGGTGGGACTTGAAGGTTACGGGAACCGAAAGGCTAAGACACTCTCCGGCGGCGAGGAACAGCGCATAGCGTTTGCAAGGGCCGTGGTGTTCGGGCCTGACCTGCTGCTGCTGGACGAGCCCACAGCTAACCTGGACCCTGCCAATGTGGCAAAGATAGAGGAGGTTATCAGGACCATTAACCGCGAACTGGATACGACTATCATCATCGCCACTCATCATATGAACCAGGTACGGCGGCTGGCTGACAGGGTGGGGATGCTGCTGGAGGGGGAGTTGATAGAGACGGGCCGCGTGGAAGATGTGTTCGCGGGGGCGGCTGATGACCGGACACGGGCCTTTATAGAAGGGGAGATGGTGTGTTGAAGGGTGGGATTATGCTGAAATGAAGGATTTTTTGTTGGTTTGAATAAGCATAAAACAGTTTCAAAGCAATAAATCGTTTTGTTTATGTATACGAAGACAATGTACTGTCAGTACGGTAATAGTTATTGCTATCCGCGCTCATTCTCATGCTCCTGAAAGGCGATAGATTTCTAGAGCACCCTTAAAATCCAAAAATTCGGCGCCCTAAAAGCATTTGAACTAAACAAAGAAAGTAGATGACCATATGATAGAATGCAAAAATATAGATGAAGTTAGGGTAAATATAGACGTAATTGATCGAGAGATAGTAAAGTTGCTATCTGAAAGAAGCAAATATGTTAGACAGGCTGCAAAATTTAAGAAAAATACTGATGATGTACAAGCTCCAAAACGTGTAGAAGAAGTTATAGCAAAAGTAAGAAATCTTGCTTTGGAATATGGATTAAACCCTGAAATAATTGAGCAGATATATCGCACAATGATTGCATGCTTTATTGAGTTTGAAATGAAAGAGCATAGAAAATAAATTATCCTGGAAACCGATGAGTCAAGATAATAGGCATAAGGAATTTAAATATATACTTTAATAAAGAACAACATGCGATTTAAGGTAGTTATAGAAGAAGATGAAGAAGTCGGTGGTTATGTAGTTAGTTGTCCGAGCCTTCCAGGCTGTTTTTCACAGGGGGATACTATTGAAAAAGCCTTAGAAAATATAAAAGAAGCTATACAGGCATGCCTCGAGTCTCTTGCTGAAGATGAAATTCAATCGTATTTGACCAAACCCTCAACCCAAGTAATTGATATGGTTGCCTAATGCCAAAACTTCCAATAATTTCAGGAATAGAAGCTATTAAAGCATTTTCCAATGCGGGTTGGATTCCTCACCGACAAGTAGGGAGTCATGTTGTTCTAAGAAAAGAAGGATCCAAAGTTACGTTATCTGTCCCAAAACACAAGGAACTAAAGCCAGGTCTGTTGAGGCACTTAATTAAAGCTGCCGGGCTTACAGTTGAAGAATTTGAAAAATTGTTGTGATAAGTAATCCTGCGCCTGAATCGAAATATCTAGACCCATCGAGCCGATAGAAATGCTGAAGCCTTGAGCATCCACGCTAGGATGCTTCGCACCTTCCAGTGCAGAGTCCGTGACTTGGCGTGCCTTGAAGCACAGGAAACTCCCCTCATCCTATAATCCCGGTAACCATTAAGGTTCCACAAACCATTAACAGATAAGCAGCATGTTAGAAACCATTCCGCTTTACGCCAGTTTATTTTTCACCAGTTTCCTTGCTTCCACCATCTTTCCCCTTGGTTCAGAAGGGTTGGTAGTCTACCTTATCACGCAAGGCCACAACTTCGGGATCGTTGTTGGTACCGCTTCAATAGGAAATTATCTTGGTGCCTGCACCACGTATCTGCTGGGCTGGGTGGGGCGTGAAAAATATCTTGAAAAATACCTGCGAATGAAGCACAGTGAACTGGAACGAGGTGAATACATATTCGAAAAGTATGGCCCTCCAATATTATTGTTCACATGGGTACCGCTTGTCGGGGATGCCATAGCGGCAATGGGCGGTATCTTCAAGCTTAATTTTGCCGTCTTTTCAATATATGTATTCATAGGAAAATGTATGCGATATGTAGCTGTAGCATATCTGGCCGGATTGATATGAATCAAGTATCAGCCTCACGCCCCGTTGAGCGTAAACTCCTCCACCCACTCGAACCCGAACTCCTCCATATAATCACAGCACGCTTTCTCGAACTCCCTGCGCTTTTGTGTGAGTTTAACAGTATCACATTCAGGATTATCCCTTTCAGGCATACTGGATGGTATATCCCGGTCAGGAGATAAGATTAATTGAACCCTGCCCCCATACGAGAGGTCATGACAAAAGTACTCTTCCTGTGCGTGGGCAACTCCTGCCGCAGCCAGATGGCAGAAGGATTCGCACGCCATTATGGCTCAGATATCCTGGAAGCCCACAGTGCCGGCACCATGGCTGCATCTTTTGTAGCACCCAAATCAATAGAGGTCATGGCCGAGAAAGGAATCGATATCTCGCACCAGAGCCCAAAACAACTTGATCCGGCCAACCTGCCGGACTATGACATTCTCATATCCATGGGTTGCGGGGTCCAGGACACCTGCCCGGCCGATAACCTCAAGGACTTCACAGACTGGGGGCTGGATGACCCTATGGGACAGCCTGTTGAGAAGTACAGGGAAGTGAGGGATGAGATTGAAAAGCTGGTACTGGGATTGCTGGAAAAATGGGAGCCTGGCCTGAAATAATGAAAAGGTACGTTTTACCCGTGATAATACGTGGGCTCATCAGGCTTCTTTTCTTCCTGTTTGCCTTTGAAATTAATAGCCGGCAGCGGCACAGCAGGCGGCAGGCCCAGTGTCTTTGACATGGTCAAAGCCAGGGGTGCCAGATTGCTCACCATGGTATTGGCAATCTCATTTTGCACATTGGTCGGTGCAGATCCGCCGGTCCACTCTTTGTGCATCGCTTCCAGGTCACCCTCCTGGTAATAATCCGTGCTGCCTTCAAACCTGATATAACCGATATTCGGATTCAGGTAATTGATGGACATGGCATACTCCAGTTTTATGACCTGCTTTTTGCCAAACGGAGTGTTCTGCTCTACCAGCAAGGGATTTCTTATGTTGATATCAAAATTAATATTAATACTCTTGTGCTGCCTGGCACTTTCAGCACCGGCAAAAGATTTTGATTCTATCTGATTTACCTGAAAACCTATTATCATGCTTTTTCACCATACTAAAAATAAAGGGTAAGAATAATAAAGATTGGGTTACCACCCCAATCCTGTATCAATTTTTGGTCTGAAAAGACCTGCGGTATAAAAAACCGCCATAAAATCCCTAGTTGGTCAATACTATCTCTATGCTGATATCCTTGGGAACCTGTATACGCATGAGTTGCCGCAAGGCCCGCTCGTCTGCATCCAGATCAATAAGCCGCTTGTGTACCCTCATCTCCCAGTGGTCCCAGGTGGAAGTACCTTCTCCATCCGGACTCTTCAGAGTTGGTACCATCAGTTTCTTCGTAGGCATTGGTATTGGACCTGATATATTCACACCGGTCTTTATTGCAATACTTTTGACCTGTTCACATACATTATCCAGGGTTGACGGGATTGTCCCGGTTAATCGAATCCTTGCTTTTTGTGCCATTAATGAATCTCCAAAACATAAAAAAAGAGACGGGTGAGGCCTTATGGCCTCGCCTTAATACTAATGACCATACCAGCTGCAACGGTCTGTCCCATATCACGGATAGCGAAACGTCCCAACTGTGGAATTTCCTTCACATTCTCAATGACCAGTGGCCTGGTGGGCTTTACGGTCACGATAGCTGCATCACCAGCTTTGATGAAAGTGGGGTTCACTTCCTTCACTTCACCGGTCTTGGGGTCCAGTTTCTTGTCAATTGATATCAAGGTACATGCAGTCTGTGCCGTATGACAGTGGAACACAGGTGTGTAGCCAATTGAAATGGCAGACGGATGCTGCAATACAACGATCTGTGCAGTAAACTCTTCAGCCACGGTAGGTGGTTTGGATGCGGGTCCGCATACATCGCCCCTTCTTACATCATTCTTTCCAATACCCCTCACGTTCCAGCCGATATTATCGCCGGGCTTGGCCTGGGGCTGTTCTTCATGATGCATTTCAATGGACTTGACCTCACCTGTAGCACCGCTTGGACTAAAAGTGACAGAATCGCCTTTCTTCATAATACCGGTCTCGACACGACCTACCGGTACAGTACCGATACCGCTGATAGTATAAGCGTCCTGCACTGGGATACGCAGTGGCAGGGTTGTTGGCATCTCAGGTTCCTTCAGCCCGTTAAGTGCTTCCAGGATTGTTACTCCTTTATACCATTTGGTATTCTCGCTGTGGGTTGCAATATTGTCACCCTTGATCGCAGATGTTGGAATGAAGTGCATATCGGCAGGTTTGAATCCTACCATCTTAAGAAGCACGCTGACATCTTCCTTTGCCTTGTTGTATTTTGCTTCATCGTAGTTGACCTCATCCATCTTGTTGATCGCAATGACCAGCTGGGTGATACCCAGTGTCCTGGACAGGAACACGTGCTCTTTGGTCTGTGCCTGTACACTGTCCTTGCCGGAAACCACAAGAATCGCAGCATCTGCCTGTGATGCACCTGTGATCATGTTCTTGACAAAGTCACGGTGACCGGGACAATCCACGACGGTAAAATAATACTTATCAGTATCAAATCGCTGATGTGCGATATCAATGGTGATACCCCTTTCACGCTCTTCTTTAAGGGAGTCCATGACCCATGCAAAAGCAAAGGATTCCTTACCTTTTGCTTTGGCTTCTTCTCTATACTTTTCAATGACATGTGGCGCTACAGCGCCTGTATCGTACATCAGTCTGCCTACAAGGGTTGATTTCCCGTGATCGATATGACCGATGACTGCCAGATTCAAATGTGGTTTCGCTGCCATCTTTAATCCTCCAAACTATTGATTTTAATATAACTGAATTTTTGTCTCACTATATCTTTTACTGCTTTTAAACTTTGTGTCGTTGTAGGCTGATATATGTTCTTTCAACACCAACTTACAAACCCACGAAATCGCTGGGTTTTGGCATTTCAGCCTTTAATCCTTTCCGCTGCCGTATCTTAGTTACTACATCCTTTAATAAACTCATTGGAAGCGGTTCGAATCCGGCAAATTCCGTACTCCATGATGCCCGCCCTTCAGTTGCAGAGCGGATATCACCGGCAAATCCGAACAGTTCAGCCACCGGAGCCTTGCTTTCAATAATAGTCATGTCCCCTTCCTGGGTCATGTTACTGATAACACCTCTGCGTCCCTGTATCTCTGAAGTAGCGCCGCCCATATTGTTCTGCGGTGTCTGGATAAAGACCTGCTGGTAAGGTTCAAGCAGTGTATCATCTGCCGATAACATGGCTGCCTGTATTGCAGAGCGAACTGCAGGAATAACCTGTGCAGGACCCCTGTGCACTGCATCTTCATGGAGTTTTGCATCCACCAGTTTAATCTTTATTGCCTGACAGGGCTCCCTGCTAAGGGGTCCGCCTACCATAACCTCTTCAAAACCATCAATTACCAATTCCATGGTCTCGTTCAGGTACTGGATACCTTTGGTCATATCGATCAGGATATTCGTTTCATACATTGAAACAATACCTTTTGCTTCATCCTTATCGAAACCTACTCCCATGAACTTTTCACGCCGTTCCACTTCGGGCATACGCATTGATACCTCCCCCGATTTGATAAGGCTCACGACGTCATTGGAAAGGGGTTCAATCTCAATATAGAACCGATTATGCCGGTTTGGACTCTTACCTTCCACCGGACCTGCATGTTTCTGCACGGTCTCCCTGTACACCACAATGGGTGGACTGGTGATGATCTCCACACCTTTATCCCGTTCTATCCTGTGGGCAATGACCTCAAGATGGAGCTCGCCCATACCTGACATCAGGTGTTCTCCAGTCTCTTCATTGATAGTGATCTTAAGGGTATTGTCCTCTTTGGCCACCTGCCTGAGCACTTCTACCAGTTTTGGCAGGTCCTTCATATGCTTAGCTTCAACAGCAACAGTAACCACAGGTTCGCTGGCATGCTTGATGGACTCGAACGGGAGCATATCAGATTTGCTTGAAACGGTCGCACCCACATAAGCATCTTTCAGACCAGTAACGGCTGCGATGTTTCCTCCCGGTATCTTCTCAACTTCAAGTCGCTCCGGACCCATAAATATACCCACCTGCTGCAACCTGTTGGTCTTAGATGAGCCGGAAACGTACAGTTCCATACCTCTTTTCAGGGTACCGCTGAACAGTCTGCCTGTTGCGACCTCACCTGCGTGAGGGTCCATTGAGATATTAGTGACCATTAATGCCACGTCACCATCCTTATTGGCAGACATCATATCCTTGAATTCCGTGGACTCCTTATTACCGTGCCATATCACATTCACCCTGTCCTTCTGGGCTACCAGTGGATTGGGAAGGAACCTGATTACCGTATCATTCAATACTTCATGAAGGGGGCATTTCAGTGCCAGTTCCTTCATGTTTCCTTCTTTGCAGTAATTAAATACATCAACGAACCCTACTCCGGATTTTTTCATGTACGGTACACTGATGGCCCAGTTATACAGGGCAGAACCGAACACAACAGTACCCTCTGCAGCATCCATGCGCCATCCTGCTTTGTATTTCTGTTCGTTCATACCCTTTATAAGCTTGTTCACATGGTCAATGACCTTACCCAGCCGGATCTGCATCTCCTGGGCGTCTACCTGGAGTTCGTTTATCAGTCTGTCAACCTTGTTAACGAACAGCACGGGCTTTACATGTTCTTTTAGCGCCTGCCTGAGCACGGTCTCGGTCTGGGGCATAGTGCCTTCCACCGCATCCACTACAACCACGGCACCGTCCACGGCCCTCATGGCCCTGGTCACATCACCGCCAAAGTCCACGTGACCAGGTGTATCAATAAGATTAATAAGATATTCATCGCCCTCGAATTCATGTACCATGGATACACAGGCGGAGTCAATGGTTATGCCTCTCTCCTGTTCTTCTGCATCAGAATCAGTGAACAACTGTTTACCTGCCAGTTCCATTGAAATCATCCCGGCACCGGCAAGGATATTATCTGTAAGTGTAGTTTTACCGTGGTCAATATGTGCCACGATACCGATATTCCGGATATGTTCCGGGTCATTCATGAGCACGGTCACGCGCTCAACCATCTTTTTCCTTCGTCCCATCTCAATTTCCTCTGAAAAGTCTTAACATTTGAATAAATAAGAAAAATTTCACATACTTTCAATATGATTGTCTTAAAAAGCAATTGCGGCATACCTGAAATATGCCGCAGTATATCATCTACCGTGCAGCCTTTGCAACCCGTTCCTTTCCTTCCTTCTTATTGATGGAATAGGACTTGACATCGTAATTCGCTGCTGCAATTATCTCATTTGCCAGTGTCTCTTCAATGGAACGCCGGCTCTTAAAAGCTGACTTTTGTGCACCCTGGGCGATAAGTTTCAATGCAATATCCACCCTGCGCTGTGGAGCACTGTCCACTGCCTTTGGTACGGCAATACCCCCATATTTCAACCTTACCGTTTCTTCCCTGGGCCCGGCATTGATTACAGCATTGACCAATACCTGAATGGGATTACTCTTTGTCTTTTTATTGATAATATCAAAGGCACCGCCTACAATCTTGTACGTGGTCATTTTCTTGCCAGTGTTTTGCTCGCTCAACATCAACTTATTAATGAGCCTTTCCACAATGTGCTGGTTCGATTTGTTGAACTGCTGCCTGGCATGTTTTCCACCGGAATAAGGCAAAATAACAGGGGTAGTATTGATATATCTCTGGAGACTGATATCATTAACCTCCACTTCAGTTGAATCCCATTTACCAAATAATTTGTACATATATCTACCTCATTGGTTTTTCCTTACGGTTCATAACCATCTGTTTGAGTGGCACATTATTCACAGCAATCACTTTGAACCGGACACCGGGAATATCACCCATTGCACCGCCCATCCGACCGCCAATGCGCTCCACGGTAACCTCATCATGTTCATCGATAAAACTGATAGCGCCATCCCCCGGACAAAAAGCAGTAACCTGTCGCCCGTTCTTGATCAACTGTATCCTGACACATTTGCGTATTGCTGAGTTGGGCTGTTTTGCTTCAACACCCACTTTCTCAAGCACTATACCTCGTCCCATGGGTGCCCCTCCCATAGGGTCTGCTTTCACATTGAGCCGCAGTGCACGTCTAAAGTATGTCCGATCACTCCATCTGAAGTTTTCCCTGTCATTTTTCAATTTGCGAGCGGCGTATTTTCCATTTCCCATCTATGTTACTTCCTATAATATTCTAATATTGTATAATCCTATATATTATTGTCAAATGTATGTGGGCTACTTGATTGTAACATCATCTATATCATGATGTCGCTTAGCGAGTAACTTGACTTTCTCAATGTTACGTCCATTCCGTCCTATGGCAAGACCTTTCTCTTTGGTGCTTACTTCTACATAAGCTATGCGTCTGTCACCTTTATAGCCAATCTTCACATCACTGACATTAGCAGGCTGCAGGAGACCTTTGATGAACGTCTTGGGGTCATCGCTGTATTCCACCACTTCAACATGGCGGCCGATGTTCTTAACTACCCGATTGATATGTTCCCCATTTTTTCCGATGGCAATACCCATGTCACCTGGTTTTACGACAAAAATAACCCTGTTGTTCTCATCATCAACAAGACAATCCCTGGCAGTAGCTCCGGTCGTATTTTCGAACAGGGCTATATACCGTATTCCATCAGTGTTGATCTTGACTTCGCTCAAAAAAACCCCTTATCTTATGCTTTCAATACTGCCATAATATCTGATTCGCCCGACTCAACAACAGCCATTGCCACAATAGCAAAAGGCTTACTAAGCGTAGTTCCCAGTTCAACTCCCATTCCCGGGAAGTCAATGATCGGGACTTTCCCTGTTACCATCTTTCTCACTTCTTCAGGACAATTAGATGCAAGTACCACAGCCTTTGCCTGGTTACTTTCAACTGCCTTTTGTGTCCGTTTGGAACCGATAATTACCGTTCCGGTCTGTACAGCACTCCTGAGTACTTTGTTAAGGTCTACTTCCATAAATATCATCTCATTTCAATTTTTTCTTCCTACAGGATTTCATCGTTTAAGTCCTTTTTGTCGCCATGAGTTTGATGTGCCCGGTACCCAGCTTGATAGGCTGGCCTACTATGACGTTCTCTGTAACACCTTTGAGTTCATCCACATCTCCGCGCAGACCTGCATCCAACAGATGGCTCACAGTCACTTCGAAGGCAGCACGGGCAAGTACACTTGCCTTTTCTCCGGAAATACCATGTCTACCGATAGCTTTTACTTCACCATCGACAGTCATAATATCTGACACCAGCATGATATGCCTCACATCAACGGTCAAACCCTGTTCACGCAGGGTATCAGTGGCTTCCTTTATGATACTGTTGCGTGCAGCTTCAATGCCAAATACCTCGAATATCTCATTGACATTATTGGTACTGGTACGCGTGGTATCTATTCCATCGAATGCAAGTACCTGCTTCAGTGCCGAACCTTCAGTGTACAGCACATACTCACCAATAATATCATCTTTGCTTATGACCACTCGGTTGATTGCCTTGACACCCTTTATTATCACATTTTCCAGATTCTTGCTCAACTGCAAAAGTTCCCGGTAAGATTCATTTTCCGGCTTGATAATGAGAACATTATTCTCCGTTAAAACGGTCACACCTAATTCATCTTCCAGCTTTTCTGCAATCTCCCCGGCTGTCAGACCTCTCTGGATAATGGCCTTGTCATTGAGCTCAACTTCCAATAACATATCAGTGAGGTCAGTAGACAGACTGCCTACATGACTGATATGAGTGGCCTCGATATCCCATGCAAGTTTGCGGGCCATGTCACGGTCCTTGGCATACTCTTCAGTCAGGTATATGGTCATCATAGGCGTGGAAGGATTCTTCCTTGCATCCACAATCTCTATCAATCTTGGCAGACCAAGTGTAACGTTGATCTCAGCCACACCTGCATAGTGGAACGTTCTCATGGTCATCTGTGTACCGGGCTCACCGATACTCTGGGCTGATACTACACCTGCTGCTTCACAGGGTTCGATACGCGCATAATCATAACTTTCCCGTGCACGTTCTATAATATCTTCAAGCTGCTTCTTGGTCACATCAACCTTTTGCAGGTCATTTCTCAAGGCATCCACCAGGTTCTGGGGCAGTAGCAGGTTCTCAGTCATTTCATCAATGGTCTTTTTACTGACTGCCATTTATTCCACCTCCTTCCCGATGACATCCTCGATTATCCTTCGCATGGTCTGGGGTTTACTGTAATCGCTCTTCATGGGGTCCACACCGTCTTCTCCGTATTTGAACTGAACGACCATTCCCCTGGTATCCCTCACAGTACCGTCATACTGGACCTCAAGGTCCTGCAAGGCATTGACCAGCCTGCGCTGGAGATAACCACTTTGTGATGTCCTGACAGCCGTATCCACCAGTCCTTCCCTGCCACCAATGGCGTGGAAGAAGTATTCGGTAGGGGATAAGCCCTTTTTATAACTGCTCTTCACAAACCCGTGAGCAGCTGCACCGAGGTCACCATGATTGAAATTAGATAGGGTCCTGCCTGCATAACCACGGCGTATTCGCTCGCCTCTCACTGCCTGCTGGCCAACGCATCCTGCCATCTGGGTAAGGTTCAACATAGAACCCCTGGCCCCGGACACCGCCATAACCACAGCAGTATTATCAAGACCAAGATATTTACCCGCAATATCACCGGTAGCATCCCTTGCCTTACCCAATTCCTGCATTATCTTCAGTTCGAGTGTTTCTGCTACTGTCCTGCCAGGCAGAGGTTCCAGATTGTCTTCATTAAAAGCAATGATAAGGTCCATAACTCTTTTTTCGGCTTCCTCGAGCAGTTCAGATATCTGTGCGCTTGCTTCGTCCGGTATGTCTTCGTCATTGATACCGAAACTGAATCCAAAATGCATGATACTCCTGATAGCAAGCCTTGTCATATCATCAATGAACTGGAGAGCAACTGCCGGGCTGTAATCCTTAACAATACGGTCAAGTATCAAACCTTTGAACGCGCCTATAGCCTTTTCATCGATAGTGCCGCTGAGCAGTTGACCGTTCCTTATTGTCACGTAAGCATCACGGTTACATTCCTCTTTCTTACAGGTATCACAGTTCTCGCACAATAATGCTTTATAGGTCATGTTCAACCCGTCAGGCAGAATCTGGCTGAATACCTGTTTTCCTGTCCAGTAAGGTTTGCCGCCCTCTTCACCAGACGGCTCCACAATCTCTGTGACCCGTGATTTCCTTAACATTTCAAGGAAATCGTTCTTATCTAACCGTTTATCACCCTTGGTAAGCATGTACAAACCTGATATGTGGTCATGTATACCGCCAATAATTGGACCACCGAAACGGGGTGACAGGATGTTTTCCTGAACATGGATGAGCATCTTTGCTTCAGCTCTTGCCTCTTCGGTCTGGAGCACATGCATGTTCATCTCATCACCATCAAAATCGGCATTATATGGTGGACATACTGCAGGGTTCAGCCGGAACGTTTTATGTGGCAGCACCTTGACCTCATGAGCCATAATGCTCATCCTGTGCAGTGAAGGCTGCCTGTTGAACAGAATGGTATCTCCATCCTTCAACTGCCTGTCAACCTTCCATCCCACTTCAAGTGTTTCTGCTAATTCCTCGCAGTTCTTGTCTGTGACCTTGAGCCTGCGATTATCATCGCGTATCACATAATTCGCACCCGGATGATTGTCAGGACCTCTTCTGATATATTCACGTATTTCATTGAGATTACGTTTGGTCACATTGACAGGTATGCTCAATTCCATAGCCATAGATAATGGCACACCAACCTCACTTATACTCAGGTTAGGGTCAGGGGATATTACCGTCCTTGCACTGAAATTGACCCTTTTTCCTGAAAGACTGCCCCTGAACCTGCCTTCCTTACCTTTAAGTCGCTGTGACAGTGTTTTTAAAGGTCTGCCTGAACGGTGCCTTGCAGGGGGTACGCCAGAAACAGCGTTATCTATGAACGTGGTTACATGATATTGAAGAAGTTCCCACAGGTCTTCAATAATGAGCTGAGGCGCACCTGCTTCGCGGTTCTCCTGGAAACGCTGGTTGATCCTGATAATATCCACCAGTTTATGGGTAAGGTCATCCTCACTCCTTTGTCCTGACTCCAGAGTAATACTGGGGCGCATGGTCACAGGTGGTACGGGAAGCACCGTCATAATAGTCCATTCGGGCCTGGCTTTAGTGGGGTCTATACCCATGACCTCTATATCGTCGTTCGATATCTTTTCGAACCTGGCTCTGATATCGGACGGCATGAGCTTATGTTCATGAGTCCCATCCTTTTCTATATAAGTGGTGGGTTTTTCTACCTTCACTTCAAGTTGCTGGACACCGCAGTACTGGCAAACCTTAGGCTTTCTTGCCTCCTTGAAAGCTTCATTGGTAATGTCCTCAATAGGCTGTCCAATCTTCTTTAGCATCCGTATTTGCTCAAGATATTGTTTTTTCTGGTTTGAATCCAGAAGAAGCGCCCCGCAATCCCTGCACGTGGCCCTTAATATCTTGCGTATCAGTTTTGTAAATCCTACATGTATCACAGGTGCAATGAGCTCCACATGCCCAAAATGACCAGGACATTCACCTGCCCTGCCACCGCATGTCTTGCATCGAAGTCCCGGGTCAATGACACCCATCTTTGGGTCCATGAGACCCATCTCAATGGGAAAACCGTCATCATCATAGGTATCTGCTGTGATAACCCTGGTGACGCTCATCTTTCTGTATTCTTTGGGTGAAATAAGCCCGAACCGTATCTCTTTAATTCTTTTTGGAACTGTTGACATTATTAATACCCCCTACACTGCATCCTCAAGTACCATCCTGGGAGCTACACCCAGTGATTTTATCTCGTCCAGCAGCAACTTGAAGGCATAACTCATCTCCACCTTGAATATACCTATCTCGGCACCGCAGTTGGGACAGAATGTTACATTTCGTCTCTTGTCATTGGTAGCGATCATTCCGCATGTCGAGCAGACAAGTTGTTCTACTTTATCCGATTCGTCCAGTAACCGTTCCTTCAAGGCAAGGGATGCACCATGCCCGATGAGCACGTCCCGCTCCATCTCACCGAATCTCAGACCGCCTTCCCTGGCCCGCCCTTCAGTAGGCTGCCTGGTAAGCACCTGGACTGGACCCCTGCTCCTGGCATGTATCTTGGATGCTACCATGTGGTAGAGTTTCTGGTACAGGATAGCACCTACGAACACGTCGGCTTCGATGCGCTTACCTGTGATACCATCGTAGAACACTTCCTTGCCGGTATGAGAATAACCTGCACGTTTCAGGGCCAGTCTCAGGTCCTCCTCGGATTCACCGGAAAATGGAGTGCCGTTGACGCGCCTGCCTTCAAGACTGCCAACTTTTCCTCCTATCATTTCCAGAACATGGGCAACAGTCATCCTTGACGGAATGGCATGGGGATTGATTATGAGGTCTGGTACCATACCCGATTCATTGAAAGGCATATCATCAAAAGGCATGATAAGTCCAATAACACCTTTCTGCCCGTGCCTGGATGCAAACTTATCGCCCAGTTCAGGAATCCTCTGATCCCTTATCTTCACTTTTGTCAACCTGGCACCGTTCTCGCTCTCTGTAAGAATGACAGAGTCCACGATGCCCTGTTCATTAGAACGCATAGTAACACTTGACTCGCGCCTCTGCTGGCGACTCAGGCCCAGTTCCGTAGGTTCTTCAAGGAACCGGGGTGGGCTGGTCTTACCGACGAGCACATCATTGTGACCCACCACGATCTCGGGATTTACTATCCCATCCTCATCCAGCTGGGAATACACTTCCGGACCGCGTGCACCCCTCACTTCCTGGTCAGGTATTTCGAACTTATCCTCCTGGCCGCCCGGGTAACGTCTTTCTTCTCCGTCCATGGTCCTGAAGAAATGGCTCCTTCCCAGGCCACGCTCTATACTACCTTTATTGATGACCAGGGCATCCTCAATATTATACCCTTCATAGGAAAGTACTGCCACGATAAAATTCTGGCCTGCCGGTCTGTCATCAAAACCGATCACATCACATGTCTGGGTATGCACCAGCGCTTTTTGCGGGTAATGCAGCAAATGTCCCCTGGTATCCGGCCTGAGTTTCATATTTACCATGGGTACGCCAAGGCACTGCTTTACCATACCTGCACCCATGGTGCATCTTGGCGATGCATTATGCTCAGGGAAAGGTATCATTCCGGTACAGATACCCAGTATCAGGGCAGGGTCTAACTCAAGATGGGTATGCTCCGGGGTCAGGTCGGCCTCATCCACTGCAATGAACACGTTTTCTTCTTCTTCAGCATCGATATATTCTATCAGCCCCATCTTAATGAGGTCTTCAAATACAATCTCATTGTTTTTCAACTGTGAGACGTGCTCTTCCCTCATCAATGGTTTTCCTTTCTCCACTATGATGCAAGGTCTGCGTGCTCTGCCGTTATCACTATTTATGATTATTTCATTGGTTGTGGGATAGTGTGCTACATTTACCTGTTTTGGTATGGTACCTGAACGGCGCATCTGCCTGATATTGTCAACCAGTTCATCAGGTCTGCCATGGTAACCCAGCAATTCCCCATTTAAAAAAACTCTTGTTCTATTCAAACGAATCGCCCCCTTCGTCATTACTACTGTATTCAAGGGATTGTTCTATCGCCTCAAGTTCTGTGGCATAGGTCCCGGGTGCCTCTTCCAAACTCATGATATGCATAACTATCGGTTCAACGCCAAGGTTGTACATGGTCTGTTTTAATGCCTTGAAATCATACACTTCTGTGGATATCTCCACCATCTGGGCAAAGTTCTTCACAAGCCCGCAATTTGGTCCTTCCGGGGTCTCTGATGGACAGATACGTCCCCACTGGGTGGGGTGCAGGTCCCTGGCCTCGAAATGAGGTTGTGCTCTGGACAGGGGAGATATCACGCGGCGCAGATGTGAGAGAGTGGCCATGTAATCGATACGGTCCAGTAACTGTGACACACCAGCCCTGCCGCCAACCCAATTGCCGGTAGCAAGTGGATGTGCCAGCCGTTCTGTAAGGACATCTGCCCTGACCACGGTAATTACATTGAGGTCACGGTTTCGCATATTGGCCCTCTCAAGCTGGTACTTGACATCACGTGCCAGCCTGTTGAACGAAACCCTGAACAGGTCTTCCATAAGGTCGCCGCTCAGTTTGAGACGCTTATTAGAATAATGGTCCTTGTCGTCTGGCTGGCGCCTGCCCAGTGCCAGTTCAAAACAGGACTCAGCCATCCTTGCCAGGTATTGTGCTTTCACTGGCCGGTGAGCGGGATCATTACCAAGATGGGGTAACAAATATCGATCAATAACATAATTTGCCCGCTTTATCTGGTATTCTCTTGTCTGCCCGGCAGCCACCCGGCTACCTACCTTTTCTATGGCTTCCCCAATAGTGTGTACTTCAGCTTCTTCAAGGTTTTCAAGCATGAACTTGATTACTTCAGGATTGTCAGAGACCATGTTTACAATATCCTCATCGGTCTCGACACCCATTGACCGCATCAACGTGATAAAAGAAAGACGCCCGGAAATGGCAGGGAAACTTACCTCGACAATAGACTTCCGGCCACGTTCAACAACTACCAGTGCCCTGTACCCGCGGCGTTCACTGAATACTTTGGCAACCTCTATCCGGTCTCCATAGCGTTCTTCGAACTCGGTGAATATCTTGTTTGGTGCAAGGTCTTCCAGTGTCATCAGTACCCGCTCAGTACCGTTGATTATGAAATATCCGCCCGGGTCCAATGGGTCCTCACCAAAAGTGATCATTTCCTTAGGAGATATCTCGGAAAGATTGCAGCCTTTGCTCATCAGCATCATAGGAAGCTGACCAATTACCGCTTCAACCAGGTCGTTTTCAGTTTCACCTTTCACGATAGTCATTTCAAGGAACAGCGGGGCAGAATACGTGATGTTCCTGAGGCGGGCATCGTTAGGATATAATAGGTCCTGTGCACCATCGGCTTCTTTCACCGTGGGCTTTCCGACCCTTATCTCTCCAAGCCTGACATAAGTATCCTCGATGTCAGTTTCAATAGTTGCCTGTTCGTTTATGACTTTTTGCAGTCCATAGTCAAGAAAATCATTGAATGAATCAATATGATGTCTGACTATGTTATCTCTTGTAAAGTAAGCTCTGGACAATACTTGTCTATCCAACACGGATTTGCACCTTCCTGATTTTTAGCAGAATAAAATTTAATTCAATTATTCACAGTTTATTCAATTACCAGTCTGTAAACAACAGCCTCTCCTGCTGTAGGGCTGTTCCTGATTACCTTGATAACATCTCCAATTTCAGCGCCGATCTCCACAATAACCGGATCTGAAATCTTTATTTTTGGTAATTGCTCTTTGTCCACATCATATTCTTTCAGGACTTTGTTAACTTCATTGTCCGGTATTAAAATATGCTGCGGTACCATATTATGACCAATTAGACTGAATTCTTTGATATTTTTCATTTCAACATCCGTCCCCGGGTAATTATAAGAAGCGGGCTCGGAGGGATTTGAACCCCCGACCATCTGGTATCTTCCAATGCATGGGAATATCCATGCACCTTAAAAGCCAGGTGCTCTGCCTGTCTGAGCTACGAGCCCTCTTAATTATAGCACCAGCTAATCTTCCACCTAAACCTGTACGAAAATATTGCAATGAAAATTTTTTACAGTCCAATTCTTCACCGATTTGTATACTAGGGAGACTTTGCTGATGTGACGCGCTTGTAATGTAATCATTACATTTAAAGGTTTCTTTCTAATCACTATATTTGTGTACCTTTTTACCCCACGTTACGTTCTATTAAGTTAATTGTATGGCTATCCGACTTAAATCTTCCTTCTTCATTGATATCCGGTCTCTTGTTGTATATGATCATTCACACGAGGGTACAGTTGGTTCATTAGGAGATGAAGATTCATCTGAAGGTACGCTTTGTTCATCTGGAGATGAAGATTCATCTGAAGGTACGCTTTGTTCATCTGGAGATGAAGATCCATCTGGTGGTATGCTTTGTTCGTTTGAAGATGCCGATTGTCCTCCCTCAGCCTTGCCACCGGTCTCAAAGGCTTCCCTTTTTTTCTTTTTCGTATAATAGCTCAGCGGATGCCCTATCTCCCTGCACAGTATATCCTTGCCCATGCAATTTCCATATGTGATCATAGTGGAACAGGATGGCGGTTTATAGGATGTACCCGTGCCACCCGCAATATGTTCAACCTGGTACCGTGTCATCTCTTCTTTGAAATCAGGCGATACGCCAAATAACTGGATTATCTGGTCCACTGAAAGTCCGATATTAAGTAAGAACGAAGTCAGTGCAAATCTGGCAGAATGTGCAAGATTTACACCGCCCTGGGCACCTGCCAATAAATGTTTTATGCAGGGTGGGAAACTTCCCGGTTCCATCTCACCGAAACCCTCCTCACCCAGCTCTTTCTTGCTCTGTTCCAGGCAGGTCCTGACCTCGACAAGATATTCTTTAAGAGCCAGGCAGAAACTTTCTGGCACGGCAAGGGGCAGGGAGTTGAAAATACGTATCCTGATACCTTCCTGCAGTAAACGTGCATATTCTTCTTTTGTGATGTTGACATAACCTGACCTGAGCCTGCGGTTCACCAGTTTCCAGCTAAGTGCCCGCATCCCGGCAGCACCCCTGATATAATCGGTGAAATGTATCCGGAACCTTTTCTCGGCAATACTGGCATTAATGTTGAAATCCCCTCCAATCTCCAGCAATGTTTCGTAATCGTCTTCTTTTTGCATTCTGGTATTGGCAAACTTAGCCTCTGCAAGAGCATACCGCCGTGTTAAAAAAGCATCATCTATGCATGATACCAGTATCCTGGCGATGGGATAGGAGAGCAGTTCGACAACATCGGGTTTGTTGCTGTCCTCTTCGATCGCCCCGGTAATAGACTGGATGACCCTTGACCTGGCCCGGCTGCGAGGCATACCGTAAGCTTTGGATTTTATAATATCATCTATGGATGAGTCCATCTGGGCAACATATGCTGCTGCCTGGGTAAGAAATGGATAATATGATAGTTTTGCTACATCCATTATGTATAGGATAAATTAGTCCGACTCTATCCTGGGTGCAAGCAGGTAATTCACATCACCGCTACCACCTGCGATCTTGAAATTGATCTTGACAGGGAAGTCTTTGCCCAGTTCAAGTGTGACCTCATTGGCCTTTCCGGCTGATTTTACCATATCTGACAGGTAGTCAAGAGAAAAAAGTGAGTGTGCAACCCCTGATTTCATACCGATAAGCTGGTCCTTTTGCATATCAAGGCGCATCCGGTCCGAATCACCTTCTGCTTCAAGGTAGAATATCTCACCGTCCACGCCCATACTTATATGGTCTGACACTTTTTCTGCAGCCTTGACGGCACGTTTCATGTCATTACCTGTTAATGTGATCGAAGCGGGAAGGTCCAGCTGGGGTATTTTTGGTTCCTTTCGTATGGATGAAGGGTCAAGAAGGGCGATTTTATAGGTCAGGCCGCTCATCCGTATCACCAGTTTATGGGACTCTTCTTCCAGTTCCAGTTCAACGGTCTCTGCCTTTTCTGCCATACCCATAATATCGTTGAGCCGGTTCAGGTCCACACCCAGTTCGCCGTCTGTGGCCGTGAATTGCTCAAAGGCACTGGATTTCATGGTCAGGGATACCATTGCCACATTGGCAGGGTCCACAGCCCGTATGGTCAGGCCATCCGGAGTCAGGTTTAGTTTAGCTTCATCAACAATACTTGAAACGGCTTCGATGGTTTCTTTGAGTTTTTCAGATTCTATAATTGCCTTGAACATGCACTGCCTCCGTCCCTGATAAGGGAAACATGTAGAATATATGGGTGCAGTATGTGGTTATGAGTTATAAAAATTTCTAATAAATCGGAATTACAGTCGCAATTTATTGCTCTGTGGATTCAGGAGGGCATCGATACAATCGAAACCCATAATAACAAACCGAAACATGATGAAAAGCATGAATAATGTGTTATGTCCCGTGTGCGGCCGTCCCAGCGAGCAACAAATCGATGGCAGATGCAAGGACTGTTTCCTTAGAACCATTACCCTGGCCAGCATTCCACAGGTGGTTCGTACAATTATCTGTCCTGTATGTGCAGCTGTGAAAAAAGGTAAGCGTTGGGAAAAACGCGAGAGGGAAATTGAAGACCTGATACATGAGGGCATCGAACAGGCACTGAACATTGACCCTCAAGCCCATGATGTAAGCACGTCAATTACTCTTTCCAGCAGCAACCCTGCTATCTACCGGGCACATATCACGATCAAAGCCGACATGAAAGGTGTTCAAGCCCAATCGCAACTATATACTGAAGTCCGTATCTCAAAGGAGACCTGTGATGCCTGCAGCCGCATGGCTGGCGGGTACTACGAGGCAGTGATACAGATACGGGCAGAAGGACGTTTCCCTGATAAGGATGAGAAACAGCAGATGTTGGAACTGGTTGAGGAAATTGTTGACCGGCAGTACATGCGGGGAGACACGTTATCATTTATCACCAATATCCAGGAACTGCCGGAAGGGACAGATGTATACCTGGGTTCCAATAATACTGCGCGCCAGGCAGTTCGCACAGCAGTGGAACGGTTCGGATGCAGGTATTCAGAATCCCCTTCGTTGGCAGGGAAGAAAGACGGCAAGGACATCTACAGGATAACATACAGCCTCAGGCTGCCAAGGTTAGTACCTGGAGATATAATCAAGGTCGGCGAGAATATGGTACTGGTCAAGCGCAGTGGAAAAATGACTACCGGAATGTACCTGGAATCTGGGCTGGAGTTCTCTGAGCACACTGACAGGTTGAAAGATGCACATAAAGTATCTGGTGTGAAGGAAGCGGGTAATGCTGTTGTGGTCTCGGTTGAACAGGATACGGTACAGGTAATGCATCCCTCCACGTTCAAACAGGTGACGATAAAAAAACCTGCGCATTTCACCGGTACGGGCGGTGAAGATGTCAGGGTCATTCCCATAGAGGACAGGATATTCATTTTGCCCTGATAACAAAATAGAGGGAACTATGAAAGCATTAATGGTTCCAAAAGGACAGGGTGAAACCCTCAGGAAACAACTGCTCAAGGCCGGGTACATGGATACCATGCGCAAGTTAAAGGTACGGGGGTACGACCTGGAGATCCCTGTGACCGATACTATCCCGCCAGAATTTTCCCTATTCCCGTGCATACAACAGGAAGAACCTGAATATTATGAAAACGCATGCGCCCTTCAAGACCTGATGAAAATGTATCTGGGGGAGGATGAACTGAAACTGCTGCCAGGGGGATGGCAGATACTCGGTGATGTCGTTATTGTCGCATTGCACCCTGACCTGTATCCGGTCCGGTCTACGTTCGGTGATGTGCTGCTTACCATGTACCCCTATTGCAGGAGCGTGTACCTTAACAAAGGCATTGAAGGAGAATTACGGCTTCCAAACCGTGAACTTATATCCATGCGGGATGGGGTGGATGCTCCGGCGCTGGCAATCCATACCGAGAACGGTTGCCGGTTCAAACTGGATGTCACGAAGGTCATGTTCTGCAAGGGTAACTTTAATGAAAGGACTCGGATGGGGAACCTTGGCAGGGGGGAAGTGGTGGTGGATATGTTTGCAGGCATCGGATATTTCACCATCCAGATGGCAGTGCATTCAAGGCCTGCGAGAATCATTGCCATTGAACTGAACCCTGAATCATACCAGTTCCTTGTTGAGAATACCAGGCTGAACCATGTGGAAGACATTGTGGAACCGATACTGGGTGATTGTGCAAAAAAGACACCTGTATCAGTGGCAGACCGTGTGGTCATGGGTTATGCAGGAAATACGCACCATTACCTGCCACAGGCGATCAGGGCCCTGAAAAACGGTGGTGTTCTGCATTACCATGAGATAGTGCCAGAAAAACTGATGCCTGACAGAAGCTTTGAACGCATCCATAACAAAGCACGTGAGCAGGGACGAAAGGCTGAGATACTTAACTGGCACAGGGTTAAGAAATATTCACCTGGTGTCTGGCATGTTGTGGTGGATGCCAGGATAGATGGGGGATAATAAAAGTGTGTATTCAGGGGTCATCGGTTTAAAGTAATAGACTGCTGGATGTGGAGATTCATTTCTTTTCCCACTTTTCCAGTTGCATGACTTTAGACAGGGTAGAACCTTTGATAATTTCATCTCTTATACGGCTCTCATTTTTTTCCACTTCCAGGGCACGGCGGGCAAGTTCATAAGCGCGTTCCCGGGGTACTACCACCACGCCATTGTCATCGCCCACTATGTAGTCGCCGGGGCGCACGGTCTGGCCGCCACACTGTATTTCGGCATTTATCTCGCCAAAACCTTTTGGTTCACCGGCATTGGGTACAATTGCACGGGCGAAGATGGGAAACTCCAGTTTCCTGATATCATCCACATCACGTACCGCACCGTCGATGACCACTCCGGCAATACGGCGGTTCATGCAACTCAGGGTAGCCAGTTCACCCCAGGGGGCTATGCGTTCACTGCCGCCGTTATATATTACTATCACGTCACCCTCCCCGGCAACATCGATGGCCTCCACGGCTTTGGCCCAGTCCCCTTCGAAGGTCTGCACCGTAACAGCCGGTCCCACCATCTTCAAGCCAGGATGTATGGGGATGAGCCCGTGCATGGCACCTTTGCGGTGCATGGCATCGCTGATATTGGGAGTGGATACCCCCATTAAAAGCTGCCTGGTCTGTGCCACTAGATCATGTTTAATCACAGGGGATAAGGATGGCGAATCCATGCCATCACGTATCTTCTGTGCAGAGTTGGTCACATTGGATGTGCGGGTAATATTACCTCCCACGATCACAATATCGGCACCTTCCGCCACAGCCTGGCCGACAGACCCTGCATCCAGGCCGCCTGCCACTGCAATGGGAATGTGTATCCTGTCCCTCATTTCCCTGAGTACTTCAATGGGGTCCTGACCCATCATCTGCATATCTATGCCTACATGGATATTGATGATATCCACACCAAGTACTTCAAGTTCCATGGCCCGCTCTACCGGTTCTGCCACTGATATGAGGTCGCACATGAGCCTGACACCATACTTGTTTGCTGCTTTCCTGGCATCAGCTATAGTGGAATCGTCGGCACTGCCCAGCAAAATAACTATATCGGCACCTGATTTCGCTGCCATTTCCACCTCGAGTGCGCCGGTGTCCATGGTCTTCATGTCGGCCAGGATGGTATGGCCCGGAAAATTACTTTTCAATGCCCTGACCGCATACATGCCCTCGCTTTTGATGAGGGGTGTGCCGGCCTCTATCCAGTCCACACCGCCCTCTACGGCTTCGTAGGCTATCCGGATGGCACGGTCCAGTTCGAGCAGGTCAAGGGCTACCTGCAATATGGGGGCGGGATTGCTCATAGATAGTAGATATTACTGATTAACCAAAACTCTATTTGTCACAGACCCTGTGGTGACAAACACTTATCAATATCAGTTATTTGTGCAGTACTTTCTCAATGATGTCCCCGATTAGCACGCCAACGATGAACGTGATAGTTACTATTAACATCAATATGACGAACACGAACGAACCTGCCAGACCGGCAATGAGTCCCCCTCCAATTCCCGCTGCAATGCCTTCTGTCAATCCGCCGACCACAAGAGCTATTATTCCCACAATAATACCCAATATTAGCCCAATCTTCAGTCCCTTGAACAGGATATGCAGGTAATCTTGAGCACCTTTGTTGGCAATACCGTACACTATCCCTATCAACAGAATTAACAAACTAAGAGTAAATTCCATGGTATGCTCACCTCAATACTATCGTTCAATAATAATGTTCATAGTACTTTTCAATTATCGATCGATTATTGTTCAATTAACTTCCAATTACTATCGATACTATTCTATTGACACCACTTATATATTCTATCACTTCACATCGCGGTGGTAAGACTGGACCGACCTGACGCCGATACGTTTCTCTCTTGCAGCCCTGATACCTTTTGCTGCTGCAAGTGCGGCTGCAGTGGTGGTGTGGTAGGGGATGTTGTACTTGATAGCAGATTTTCGGATGTAGCTGTCATCATAGGCCCCCTCCTTGCCTACTGGAGTGTTCAGGACGAACTGTATCTCACCGTTGTGCATTGCATCGACAATATTTGGCCTGCCTTCATGCAATTTCTTGATACCCTCGCATTCAATACCATTCTCCTTCAGGAAAGAAGCTGTACCATCTGTGGAAATTATCCTGAAACCCATGCTGGCCAGTTCCTTTGCAACAGGCAGAGCCCGTTTGTGGTCACTGGATGCAACGGTTATCAGTGCAGTACCTTCCAGTGGCAACGAAGAACCGGCTGCAACCTGGGACTTGAAGAAAGCGATCTCAAAGGAATCCGCCATACCCAGGACTTCACCCGTTGAGCGCATCTCAGGCCCGAGCACAGGGTCTACCTCAGGGAACATGTTGAAAGGGAACACGGTCTCTTTGACACCGAAGTGCGGATATGTACGCGGATGTGTATCAATATCTGCCAGTTTCTCACCCAGCATGACCCGGGTAGCAATTCGTGCCATAGATATTCCTGTGACCTTGGATACAAGAGGCACTGTCCTGGATGCCCGCGGGTTAGCTTCCAGGATGTAAACCTTGCCGTCCTTGATGGCATACTGGATGTTCATGAGCCCGATAACCTTTAATTCGGTTGCGATACGTCGCGTGTATTCCATGAGGGTGTCCATCTGTTCACCAGGTATCCCGACGGGAGGCAGCACACACGCGCTGTCACCTGAATGGATCCCTGCCTGTTCGATATGCTCCATGATGGAAGGGATGAAAACATCCGTGCCATCAGATATGGCATCCACTTCGCACTCCAGTGCATCTTCAAGGAACTTGTCAATGAGCATAGGAGCCTCTGGTGTGATCTCAATTGCGCCGGCAACGTATTTTTTCAGCATCTCATCATCATAAACAATTTCCATACCACGGCCGCCAAGCACGTAGGAAGGACGGACAATAAGCGGGTAGCCGATACGATGTGCAACGTCCAGTGCCCCTTCCAGTGAAGTGGCAGTACCGGGTTCGGGCATGGGAATCTCAAGTTTCCGGATAATGCCTGCAAACTGCTCGCGGTCCTCTGCAAGGTCGATACTCTTTACTGATGTACCAAGTATTTTCACGCCCGATGCTTCGAGTTCCCTTGCAATGTTCAGGGGCGTCTGGCCACCAAACTGCACGATGGCACCGTCCGGTTTTTCTTTTTTATAGATGCTCAGGACATCCTCGACCGTAACCGGCTCAAAGTACAGTTTGTCCGAAGTATCGTAGTCTGTGGATACTGTTTCAGGATTGCAGTTGACCATAATGGACTCGTAGCCAAGGTCACGCAGGGTGAAGGCGGCGTGTACGCAGGTGTAATCGAATTCGATACCCTGCCCTATCCTGTTCGGACCACCGCCGATTATCATGATCTTCTTTCGGTCAGATACCGGCACTTCATCACCTTCATTGTAGGTAGAGTAATAGTAAGCTGCATTCTCAGTACCGCTGACCGGTACGATGTTCCAGGACTGGTGCAATCCAAGGGATAGGCGTTGATTGCGAATCGCCTGCTCTGGTACGCTGAGGATCCGGCCCAGGTACTTATCTGAGAAACCATCCTTCTTGGCCTTGATGAGCAGGTCATCCGGCAGTTTGCCGCCTTTGTGTTCAAGCACCTCTTCTTCCCGTTCCACCAGTTCCTTCATCTGCTCTATGAACCAGGGTTTGATATGGGTCATCCTGACCAGCTCATCCACTGGCATTCCCTTTCGCAAAGCTTCGTACATGATGAACTGGCGCTCTGAAGAAGGCTCTACCAGACGTTTTCGTAACTCGTCAAGTGAAAGCTCGTGGAAGTTCCTGGCAAATCCCAGACCGTAACGCCCGATCTCAAGCGAGCGAATGGCTTTCTGGAACGCTTCCTTGTAGTTCTTGCCAATGCTCATAGCCTCGCCGACTGCGCGCATCTGGGTGCCCAGTTTATCTATCGAACCGGGGAATTTCTCAAATGCCCAGCGAGCGAACTTGATGACCACGTAATCGCCTGATGGCGTGTACTTTTCAAGCGTGCCGTCACGCCAGTAGGGGATATCCTCGAGCAACAGGCCGCCTGCCAGTTTTGCAGACACTAACGCGATAGGGAATCCGGTGGCTTTGGAGGCAAGTGCTGATGAGCGCGATGTGCGCGGGTTTATCTCAATGACGACCACGCGGTCAGTATTGGGGTCATGGGCGAACTGGACGTTGGTGCCCCCGATAATACCGATGGCATCCACGATGCGGTAGGAATAATCCTGCAGGCGCGCCTGGAGCGTTTTGTCAATGGTAAGCATGGGTGCACTACAGAAGCTGTCGCCTGTGTGCACGCCCATGGCATCGATGTTCTCGATGAAACAGACCGTTATCTTGTTGCCTTTTGCGTCCCTTACGACCTCAAGTTCAAGCTCCTCCCACCCGAGTACTGATTCTTCCACAAGTATCTGGCCGATGAGGCTGGCAGAAATACCCCTGGCGGCAATGGAACGTAACTCGTCCACGTTGTATGCAAACCCGCCACCGGTCCCGCCCATGGTGTAAGCGGGCCGGATGACCACAGGGTAGCCGATATCCTTTGCGATCCTCTCTGCTTCTTCAACACTGAACGTGGTCTCACTGCGCGCGGTCTCAACCCCGACGCTATCCATTGTTTCCTTGAAAGTGGTCCGGTCCTCGCCACGCTTTATGGCATCGATCTGCACTCCTATAATCTCTACGCCGTATTTTTCCAGAATACCTTTCTCATGAAGTTCAGTAGACAGGTTAAGAGCTTTCTGGCCACCCAGGTTCGGCAACAGGGCGTCAGGCCGCTCTTTGTCGATGATCTTTTCCAGGGTTTCGATGTTGAGCGGCTCGATGTAAGTTGTGTCTGCCATCTCGGGGTCGGTCATGATTGTGGCAGGATTGGAATTTACCAGAACAATCTCAAACCCTAGCTGGCGCAGTGCTTTGCAGGCCTGTGTGCCGGAATAATCGAATTCAGCGGCCTGGCCGATAACGATGGGGCCTGATCCTATAATAAGTACTTTGTGAATATCCTCTCGTTTGGGCATCTTCTCACCTTCTCTTGGATAGGTATTATGGCTTAATACTCTTTTGATGCGGAATTTTATTGGCCGATGATGGGATAATAATCTGAGTATCTATTACTCTTTTTCGATTTGAGCAGTGACCATGGACTATCGACATAAAACATCCTTATAAAATCCCGCTGAAATAATGTCCTGTAGAGTATGTACTCCCACAATGCCCAATGGTTCCCTTATCAATAGCTTTTCGATAACTTTGCGTCACCTTTCCCGTCGTTTTTCCATCATACGTTTTTGCTTCTATCCTCAGGCAGCTGACACCTGCTTCAATTAATTCAGGGATATGACCTAACATGCATAATTCACGGGAGTTCATGACATAGCTGCGTTTTTGTTCATCAGTTCTTACAGGATAGGTAAAACCCTTTTCATCTTCCAGGATAGCCTCATGCACCCTATCGTCCGGGAACAATTCTCCCAACAGGTCATGTTCCAGAACCATTATCGGGAAAAAGCCATGTACAATACATTCAACCTGACCATAGGGCGCCATTTGTCTTATTTCATCCAGAGTAAGTTCAGGTGAAAGTGTCACTCTCCTGCAGTACTCAAGATAATGTGTCATTGTCAGCCTGTTAAAGACATTGAAGGAATAGTCAATTACCAGGGATTTAACATTGGAATGGTGAAGACGATAGAGGGCACCCGGGTTTGCTACGAGATATCCATCCGGGTTCCGATGATGTGAGAAATCATCTGAACGATTCAATTCATCTGACCGTTTCAATTCATCTGACCGTTTCAATTCACTTAAATCATTCAATTTATCAAATGTATCCAGTTCGTCCATTTTTTTATCAATTCGTGGTATGCTGAGATACACGTCCACTCCTTTGAGCTTACCATACTCAATGGCTGTCCGGTAATGTTCTGGTGTGAGTTTGCTGCCGGAAAAATTCTCGCCACCGAAAAATACTACATCTGCACCACCGTCAACAGCTGCTATAAAGGATTCCAGAGAACAGGTATTTACTGATAGCTGGGGTTTTGTCTTTGTCTGAATTTCCCTGGTATCAAGAATAATCTCTGGTTTGTTACACTTGCGTTTCCATTTTCTTGTAAGCTCATGTTCAAGCTTTGTTACAGCAGACCTGCGTAGAGTATTCAGCTGGGAAATGGGAATGAAAATATCATTGTCGAACTCGAACACAATATTTTCCGGCTCAAAGAATGTATTGCCAAGTTTCTTCAAATGCTGGATTATAGCATCTTCTGATAGGGGGGAACCAATCGCTTTTTCGGGAACATCTCCATTCTGGATGACCTGGTTCACCCCGTCTGTAATGCAAAGCGTCAACGGTTTACCACGTTTTGCCGTGAAGGACATATTGACAGGAATCTTTCTCCCTGTATCTTTCATTCTCAACGATTCCATGAGCCTGAAGTCATATGTCTTGAAAACCGTCTCATTACTGTAGACGAGCTTTTCCATGGGTATCTTGACGGTGGCACAGGCCGGAGTCGTCTCTACACTCTGGTTATTGATATACATGCTTCTGACAGTGGTTCCTGTGCCACGGCCCTGGGTGCCGATTCCATCACCTATCCTCAATGGCTGCTCAATATCTATATAGACAAATTTTCTGTCCCTGTCGTATTTGACCACGTTCCCGAGGTACGTTCCCTGGTTATGCGGCTGTTTCCTGCTCATCAGAGTACCGCCAGGATTCCCGAAAAAATACCCCTGTGTGAACCCGCGGTTAAAAAGCTGGAGCAATGTGTGCTGCTCATCATACGATACCTGGAAATCCGCAGGATTTTCAAGATATCTCTCAATAAGACCCCGGTAGATCCGTACGACACCTGCCACGTATTCCGGTTGTTTCAACCTGCCCTCGATCTTGAATGAATCGATACCTGATTCTATCAGATTCCCGATCCTTTCGCTTATATTAAGGTCCCTGGGACTCAGAAGATGCCCTTTAGCTCCGTCAATGGTGTATTTCCTCCGGCATGGCTGGGTACAGTATCCACGGTTCCCGCTTTTATCCCCTATCATGCTGCTGAACAAACACTGACCTGAATACGAGATGCACAGCGCACCGTGAATGAAGACTTCAATCTCGGTGCTGGTCTGTGATCGTATCGCCCGTATCTCATCAAGGGAAAGCTCCCTGGCAAGTACCACGCGTTTTACTCCCATGTCCTCAAGAAATTGTACTCCCTCTGAATTGTGGATGGTCATCTGTGTACTGGCATGGACAGGCAGTTGCACAAGCTGGTCCTTTAACAATTTCAGGATACCCATATCCTGCACTATGACCGCATCTGCACCGGCATTGCATAGGAATTGTACATATTCGCTTATCCGTTTGAATTCGGTATCCTTGACAAGGGTGTTGACTGTGACATAAGCTTTTGCTTTGTTGACATGGGTGTAATCAATAGCCCATTTGAGTTCTTCAAGCGTTAGACCGGCATCATGCCGTGCGCTAAAAGTCTCCCCGCCAAAATATACGGCATCGGCTCCATTACCAATTGCTGCGATAAGGGCATCTTTGCTCCCGGCCGGTGCCAATAGTTCGGGTTTGTGCATGAGGGCTTATAATAATGTGGAGCGTTAAATAGGTGATGGGATATGACCATATTCATACCGGATGATGAAAGAAACCCGGGTTCATATCGGGTGATGGAAGGAAAACCGGATTCATACCGGAAGATTGGGTCAGTATTTTTGGGAGGAGCGGATGAAACAGGATGGTCCTGATTCACCTGTTGTATTACCGGGAAATGGTTATTATGTCCCTTGCACCAGCTTTTCTGCCTGTTCCAGCATCCCGTCAATAATTTCCAGCCCATCCTGCCAGAAACCCGGGTCATCGAGTCGTATCCCGAAACCCTCAAGCAATTTCACCGGTGTGTCCTTCCCGCCTGAGGCAAGCAGTTCCCGATATTTCGGAACGAATCCCTCTCCTTCTTCCATGAACTGTTTGTACAGGGAAAGGACCAGTAATTCCCCGAATGCGTACGCATATACATAGCCCGGCGCCTCAAGGAAATGTGGGATATAACTCCACCACACATGATAATTCCCGGTGAGCGTGACCGTATCCCCGAACATCTCCTTCTGGGTATGTATCCACAATTCTCCGAACCGTTCTGAGGAGAGCTCACCAACATCGCGCCTCTCATTATGGATGACATCCTCAAAGCGGTTCATGGCGACCTGACGGAACACCGTGGCAAATATCTGCTCAAGTTTATTCGTAAGCAAGGTCAATTTTTCATCCCTCGTCTTTGCCTTCTCCATCAGCGAGCGAAACACCAGCATCTCCCCGAAGACCGATGCCGTCTCTGCCATGGGAAGGGGTGTATGGCTGTTCAGGAATCCCTGGTGTTTACCAGCGAGATACTGGTGGACGCCATGGCCAAGCTCATGACCCATGGTTTCAACATCACGTTTATCTCCCAGGTAATTGAGCATAACATAGGGATGGAGCTCGGGTATGCAGGGGTCAGAGAAGGCGCCTCCCCTCTTACCCGGCATAACGGGTGCATGTATCCAATTGCCGTCAAAGAATTGTTGGGCGATATCCTTCATTTCGGGGGAGAAATCGTGGTAAGCCTTGAGGACTATCTCCCTGGCTTCATTCCAGGGTACGGTCCTTTCAGGGGATGTGGGTAATGGCGCGTACCTGTCGTAATCGAACAGCTCATCGTACCCGAGCAGGGCTTTTTTCAGACGGTAGTATCTCCGGGGGATGTCATACCTGGCTGTCACCGCATCCACCAGTGCCGTTACGATCGTTTCATCCAGTTCATTGTCAAGGTTCATGGAACTGATCCATTCAGGGTACTTCCTCAGCCTGTCCAGGATCATCTTGTCGGCCAGGATGTTGTTGAATATGTGGGTCAGTATGTGAAGCTGTGAGGATAGTCCCTCTGTAAGTTCATCTGATGCCTGTTTTCTTATCTCCCTGTCAGGATTGTAAAGGTCTGAGAGGACTTCTTCTTCAGCGCGTCCTGTTTTCCCGAATTTCATCTGGGAGAGGACCTTTTCAAAGAGCTTGTTCCAGCTGCTCGTTCCGATCGGTGAGAGCTCTGCCAGGAGTTTCTCTTCAATTTCTGTTAGCTGGTGAGGACGATATTTCCTGAGCTTTTCAAGGTAGTGCCGGTATTTCCGGATCAACGGGTCATCGAGAAATGTTCGGGCCTTGTCATCCTGCAGTGAAGCCCATTCCAGGTCAAAGAACAGTATCTCCTTCTGGACCCATGCGAAGATCTCCTGGACCTTCTGCAGGAATGCGCCTGCCCGGTCATCATCCGTGCGTGTGGTAAAATTGAGGTACGCGAATGTGCTGATGCGTACTGATCTTTGATAGATGTCTTCCATCTCGGTCACGGCATCGAGCAGTTCATTCGGGGAAATACCGTCGAGTTTTCCTTTATAGTGTGTTGAAAATGCTGTGACCCTTTTTTTGATAGAGTCGATGTCTGTTTCGATCTTTTCATCATTCTGGTCCTGATACAGGTGGGTAAGGTCCCACAGGATATCTTCGCTCCCCAGTTTATCTTTCATGCTGAGTAGAATTGAAATGAGGACTATTAATCTTATCGAGTGAGTACAGCCAGGACTGGAAATAAGTACGATTTCACGGCCGCCCGGATGGTGCATACATTCTGGTAGCTATCTCAGTAGCGGGGATAGGGGATAAGGGATAAGGGATAGGGATAGGGATAGGGATAGGGATAGGGATAGGGACAGGGAATTCTCGGATGGTGATACAGTTGACGCAGGACACAGCTTGATCCCTCCCCTATGATAATCATTGATACATGGTCGGGAAAAGACCGGCACTTGTAACAATATTTAAATAATCATTATCTCATCATAAGAAATGAAAGCAGTGATAGTCTTAAACAGGAGTGGAATTGATGAGTAAAATGATTGATGATTTCAAGAATACATGGTTACTTATAATCCGATCGCCTGAGGATTTTTTTGCGCAGATGCCTGCAAAAGGTGGTTATACAGACCCGGTTAAATTTGCAGCTATCAATTACCTGATAGCGGGCTTAAGCTCGATGATAATACATTCTCTTTTTTTTTACTTGGTTACGGCCTTGACCGGAAACTTAACTCTAGATTTTATTTCACTGGCAATGGGTTCGGCGCGTTTTTTCATGATAGTTATTATTTGCTTCATGGGTCTTTTTATTGGTGGGGGTATTCTCCATATCTTTTTTAGAGTATCAGGAGGAACAGGTACCTATGAAAGTACGGTCCGGATTATTGCGTATTCAAGTGCAGCTATGGCATTTGGTGGTATTCCGTTCGTGGCCATCCTTGCAGGTCTCTACCTGATATACCTCGTTGTAGTAGGTGGCACCCAGGTCCATAAGGTTACCCCGGTGAGCTCTGTGATCGCAGTTTTGATAACCGGTGTGGTCTTTTCAGTCCTTTTGATAATGCTTGTTGTTGGAATTGCTTTCTTCCTGTACAGTTCAGGTGGATTGTACGGTAATTCATCGGTCATGAGCCAGTACGATTATCGGATCGCTTTGAACACGGATTCAACACTGGAAAACCTGACGTTCTACCTGCCACTTCCCGTATCCATGAACGTGTCGAGAATGGGTGAGGAGGCAATGATCCAAAATACGGGAAACCCTGGCTGGGAACTCAGCATGATAGGGACCGGGCATGGAACCATGTTGGAGTTAACTGCAAACGAGCTTGAACCTGAATTACATCAGTTGTTCGAGGTAAAGCCACCTCTTCCGGGTCAAACAGGGGACAGACCTGCCGGAGAGGTTGCTTCGTTTACAAGAGGAACGATAGAGATTTCTGTTTCGATGGAGGCAGATTCTCTTATCTACACACAGGACGCTGCTGGCAAGGAACCTGTCCTCTCCCCGAAATATAATATGGAACTGTCTGATTATAATGCACCGTATCCTTCAGGCGGGATTCCTCCGAACACATGGAATTATGACAGTTTCATCTATGCGGATTATTCAGCCGCTCCAAACGCCAATGTTGAAATTTGCATAACGATGGAGGGACATAATGAATGGTGGACTGGCGGCTGGACGTATAATGGATACAGGGATAGTATATGCACTACCATCACGGGAGAACAGCATGGCTGGATTCCTGTTACGGGACAGCTTGTCGAGAGGGAAGGGCATTACGACTGATGGTATTGGAAGGAGTGGGGGGGAGTTGCAAATCGGTTGAATTGGAATAATAACCGTTGACAACCCGCGATTATTCGAAAAGGACTGTGCTTCAGGATCAATGTTACAAGAAAATCCTCCCTGCGGTCGGATTAACTTGAGTACAAAAAGAAGACCGTTTCAATTCGTGTTGGTGAATATAATAAAACCACGGATGAACGCAGATTTTCAGGCAGCGTATCCGCGTTCATTTGCGTTCATCTGCGGTTAATTTGAAAGCACCAACATGTAATGTAACGACCTCACAAAAAGGTATACGTTATGTACTAAAATAAAACATTCAATTCAATTTAATTTTTATTGAAAAATACAGAGGAACAATTTTATATGTGAGGATGGCATCTCAATATTTCCATATCCCCCCATACAACGGAGACCCACACATGATGATCCAGAAACCCAGAGGAACCAGGGACTTCCTCCCAGACGAGAACCGCAAGCGCAGATACATTGAAACCAAACTCCGCCAAACCGCCAAACGGTGGGGCTACAACGAAATCAAGACCCCCACCTTCGAGCAGATAGAATTATTCACGGTCAAATCTGGTGAAGGCATCCTGGGTGAGCTCTACAATTTCAAGGACAAAGGCGACCGTGAGATGGCACTTCGTCCCGAACTTACCGCACCTGTGGTCAGGATGTACGTCAATGAACTCCAGCGCGCACCAAAACCCGTCAAACTTTATTATTTTGATAACTGCTTCAGGTACGAGCGGCCCCAAAAGGGGAGGTTCAGGGAATTCTGGCAATTCGGCGCCGAGCTCATAGGAAGCCCCAGGCCAGAGGCTGATGCAGAAGTCATATCCCTGGCCTGCCGGATGCTCAAAGATGCGGGCGTGGACGGCGAGCTCAATGTCGGGCACCTTGGCATTATCAGGACCCTGTTCACCGGACTGGATGCAACGACCCAGGGCCAGATCATGCGGCTCGTTGATAAAAAGGACGATAATGGCCTGGAAGATTACCTGGAAGCCATCAACGCCGATATCGGGATGCGGGAGAAACTCTTCGAACTCATAGGCCTGACCGGCAGCGGTGCCGTGGAAGAGGCAAAACGGCTGCTGGGCAATATCGAGGAACTGGATACTTTCCAGAGGCTACTGGACCTGCTTGATATCCACGGCCTGGACTATACCGTCAATTTCGGCATTGCCAGGGGACTTGACTACTATACCGGCATGGTCTTTGAGATTTACAGCAGCGGCCTTGGAGCACAGAACCAGGTATGCGGCGGCGGGTCTTACCGGCTCGCACACCTGTTCGGGGGCAAGGACATTGAATCCACCGGGTTTGCGCTCGGATTTGACAGGGTCATGGAAGTATGTACCGTCCAGCCTCCCGAGGAGAAAAGGGTTGTCGTGGTCTGCTTTGATGAGACCCGCAAGGAAGGCATGAAAATCGCCCGGACCCTGCGCCAACACATGATAGTTGATATCGATGTCATGGGCAGGAGTTTTGCAGCCCAGCTGAAATTTGCCAATAATGTACATGCCGGATGGGCTGTTATCATTGGCGAAGATGAAGTCGCAAAGGGTAAGGTGACCCTGAAAAATATGGGCTCCGGGAACCAGGAAATACTGGACCCTGATGAACTGGTGAGACGACTTACATCGTAACCTTACAGGATAATTGAACAATTACTGAATAAGATCCAGGGGCAGTGCACCGCTATGTACCGCAGTGGCCACCAGGACACCTTCCAGTCCAACATCCCTCAATAGATTGATATCATCCTTGCCCCTGACACCACCGCCAAGCAGGATGTTATGGTCGCTGTGGTCCACCATCTGCTCCAGGAAACCGGTGTTGATACCACTGGATGTACCCACCTTGCTCAATTCCAGTATTATCAGGTCATTGATGTCATAATTGTTCAACATCTGTATCAGTTCGAGAGGTGGCAGATTGAATGCCGGTTCACGGGTCAATATCCGGCCCCCCTTGATATCGATGCTCATATTAATGGACCTGGGATAAAAACCCGTAGCACTCTCAAGCAATTCATGAGTGGCGGTTTCCGTGCCAAGCACAATGGAATCAGCCAGCTGGTGACCAAGATGGACATCATCCAGGGAAGATGCACCAAGGTCGAGCATGGTCTTGCTCTTCCAGCCTATCTGTTTTACGACCTCGTCATTGTTCCCGCGGTTGCCCAGCCGGTTCAGGTCAGCAATATAGACCTCGCCGGGCACCAGTTCATTTATAATATCGAGGGGGTCTGATGATTCACAGACTTTGCTAAAAGTATGGATGGGGCCGTAATTTTCCCGTTCTCCTTTAACGGCATGCACGACCTGCCCGTCCAGAATGTCAAGTACGAATATTACGCGAAACATGAATATTGATTTAAATTTTGGTGTTGAAGTTTATTATGCCGATACTCACTGCCATTAAGGTTTTTTGTAATATATAAAGTATGACATAATGAATCCAGGGTGGTCAAAATAACAACATATATATTACGATAGCGCAGTAACACATTTCAAGGATATAGAGGTAATAGAACATGAAACTACTGGTCAGCCCCATCAATATTGAAGAAGCAAAAGCTGCAGCTAACGGAGGGGCAGATATCATCGATGTCAAGAACCCGAAAGAAGGTAGTCTGGGCGCTAACTTCCCCTGGGTCATCAGGTCAGTGAAAGAGGCCTTGAACTCGATAAGACCCATCAGTGCCACCATCGGTGACCTGAATTATAAACCCGGAACCGCATCCCTTGCAGCTCTTGGTGCCGCAGTGTCCGGCGCAGATTACATCAAAGTAGGATTATACGACATCCAGACCAGGGAACAGGCTTTAGACATGGCCGAGAACGTGGTAAGGTCAGTAAAAGACTATGATCCGGCAAAGAAAGTGGTCATATCCGGCTATTCTGATTATAAACGTATCAATTCCATACCTGTCAGTGAACTGCCTTCTATCTGTGCACAAAGTGGCGCAGATGTGGTCATGATGGATACGGGTATCAAGGACGGACGCTCTACCTTTGAGTTCATGACCCATGATGAACTGTCCGCTTTCATTCATTCGGCACATGACCTTGGGATTGAAACCGCGATCGCTGGCACCATAAAATTCGAGGATATGGATGCCCTGAACCAGCTCGGTCCTGACATCATCGGAGTGCGGGGATGCGTGTGCGGAGGCGACCGTACGTCTTCTATCCAGCAGGGCCTGGTGGAAGAACTCAAGGCCATAATGGCATAACAGAATCCTGTGGTTCCAACTACAAATTATTTTTAGACTGTATGCCCAGTTCAACAAGCAGGGATTCAGGTACCATTCCTTCTTGTGTAAAACCCGCTGCATCGTAGTATTCATCCAGCATGGCATCCAGTTCTGCGCCCGTTACAGGCTGTTCTCCCTGTGTGGTCACCCGTGCGGGCAGGGTATCATGTCTCCTGTCAAAACCTTCCCTGTTATTGAAAGCCCGTGTCAGCACAGCTACCCGCCTGCCTAACAGATCGAACTCGCTCCGGTCCATAGTAAACCCGGTGGCTGCCGCAAAGAGTTCATGGAGCTCGTCCAGGCCGGCAGCATAGGTGATGAACTTGCAGATACCAGCTGAATCATAGATGGCATTACGCTGCTGACCGTCCCAGACCATCTTGCCTTTACCTGCCGTTACCATAGGGTCAAGCCGCCCGCCCCTGCCAAGCACTTCTTTTCCATAGGTCCAGGGACGCAGGTGACAGGCGCCGCGGTCCGATACAGCGTATGCCAGGGCCTGCCCTTTGGCGGTCCGGGGCAGGTATGCAGGGATCTCCAACCCTTTGACGTTCATTGCGAAATCAACTGAACCCTGCCCGATACCAAGAGCCGCATCCCTGGTACCATGGGCTGCAAAAGCCAGCGGACCGTCACCTCTGCCCATCATATGGATAGCCTCGATCAGCGCATCACTATTCCCGAACATCAACTCCAGTCCGCCGGTATCCTCTTTCCTGATCAGGCCCCGTTCATAGCATTCCATCAAGAAAGCGATGGTACTGCCAGTACTCATGCTGTCCAGCCCGTATGTATCACAAAGATGCTCTGCTGCTGTTACCACTACCGGGTCATCGATACCGCAGTTGGAACCCAGCAGGGTGATCGACTCGAATTCCGGGCCGTCATGTGTCAGACCGCGATATTGTCCTTCCTGCACCACTGCCAGGTGGCTGCACTGTATGGCACAGCCCGGGCAGGGACGGCGCCGGGCTCCTCCATCCCACAACTGGTCTTTGATTGCGAACCCATCCAGCCGTTCACACAGAACGTCATCCCGTCCACTCGTGTAGTTTCGCGTGCTCCAACCTCCGGTCTCGTTCACCACTTCAACCAGTTCAGCCGTGCCCATCTTTCTGAGATTACCCACACCGCTGCTGTTCCTGACCTTACCGTTTATCCTCTCCCTCACTGACCTGAAAGTGACAGGGTCGGAAGGTTCATAGTTCCCGTGCCCGGTGACCACAACTGCTTTCAAGCGCTTGCTGCCCATGACCGCACCCAATCCCCCGCGAGCAGCTGTGCGGTTCTCTGCAAATACCCCAGCCAGTTTTGCCATGCGCTCCCCTGCGGGTCCGATGCTCAACACCCTGGCCTCGCGGTCAGGAGAATGACGTGCTTTCAACTCTGCCTGGACCGCAAAAGTATCCATACCCCACAGGTCGGTAGCATCCAGTATCTCCACCCGGTCATCAATGATATTGATATATACAGGCGACTGCGACCTGCCCATGATGAGCAGCCCCATGTACCCTGCATACCGCAACTCAGGCCCCCACCAGCCATTGCAGTGACTGTCGTTCCAGGTGCCTGTGAGCGGGCTTTTGGCACACACCGAAAAGTTGACGCCGTTTGTCACGGGAGCGCCCGTCAGGGGGCCGTTCATGATAGCCAGCAGGTTATCGGGTGACAGGGCATCGCAACCGGGCGGGTTCTCATTGTAGAGATAGTGGGCTGCCAGGCCCTTACCGCCCATGAACGTGCGGAGCAGTGTCCGGGGGATAGGTTCTCTGTTTGTTTTACCTGAATCCAGGTCGATGCGCAGGAGATTGTCGGGGTGGTTCATGATTATAGTCTCACCGTAAGATATTTGTTTATAAACCATATAGTATAATTAACGAGCTAATACTTTTGGAGTGAATAGCATGAGAATATTTAGTATTATTATAATCTTAATGATATTAGTTTCATTTCTGGCACCGGTGGCCGCAACATCACCTGACGATAACATGGTCAGGGTATTGATAGGGTTCAAGGACAAAAACGATGCAGCACTGGTAGAAAGCTACGGCGGAAAGGTCAATGCACAGTTTGATATTATCCCGGCAATTGCCGCAGAGGTGCCCGTACAGGCACTATACGGGCTGTCCCACAACCCAAAAATAGATATCATTGAGCCTGATGCCGTAGCCCATGCCATGGGACAGGTCACGCCATGGGGTATAGACAGGGTACAGGCACCCCAGACACATGCCAATGGCATTACGGGTATGGGTGTAAATGTAGCTATCATTGATACCGGTATAGATTATAACCATCCGGACCTGGCATCCAATTACATGGGCGGGTATGATTACGTCAACCTTGATACCGACCCGTTTGATGACGCAGGGCACGGTACCCACGTGGCTGGAACAGTAGCGGCAATTAACAATGATTTTGGCGTTATAGGCGTATCTCCCGAGGTCAATATTTATGCCCTGAAAGTGCTCGATGCCAGCGGCAGCGGCTCATACAGCAATATAATCAGCGCAATTGACTGGGCTCGCACCCATAATATCGATGTAGCTTCGATGAGCCTGGGTGGTGGATTCAACTCCCGCTTGCTCAGCAGGGCATGCGACAACGCATATAAGAGCGGAGTGCTGCTGGTTGCCGCAGCCGGGAACGAGGCCGGAACGGTATCTTATCCAGCCGCATATAGTTCGGTCATTGCCGTCTCCGCAACAGACCAGAACAACAATGTCGCCTGGTTCTCAAACTTTGGCACACAGGTTGAACTGGCAGCGCCGGGAGTTAACATTAACTCTACAACAATGAACGGTGGTTACAGCGGCGATACCTGGAGCGGTACCAGCATGGCCACACCCCATGTGACCGGCGTAGCTGCACTCGTACTTACCACATCCGTTATTGATACAGGATATGACACAAACAATAACGGCCAGTGGGACACTGACGAGGTCAGGCAAAGAATGCGTGATACATCAACCGACCTCGGAACGACCGGCAAGGACCTATACTTTGGGTACGGTCTTGTCAATGCCCTTGCCGCAACCGATGTGGTCGTACCAGACCCTGGCCCCACTCCTGAACCAACACCAGATCCTACACCAACTCCAACTGGCAGTGAAATGCACATAGCTGACATATCCTTATCTCTCGATACCAGGTCTGCAGGCAGGAATATATTTACCTGGGCTGATGCCACCGTGACCATCGCAGATAGTGGAGATAATCCGGTCCAGGGTGCACAGGTCAGCGGGGTCTGGAGCGGAGTTACATCTGATATCGATACCGGTGCCACGGCAGCCGATGGGACTGTGACGTTATACTCGGACAGTGCAAAGCGACTGGTCGAAGGCACATTTACCTTTACCGTGACCAGGGTCGTGCTACCTGGTTGGGATTACAACACATCGGCGAATGTGGTCAATAGCGGAAGCATAGCCCTTTGAAAAGAATCTGGCGTCTCTCAGGCGGGGCGCCACACCATTTTATTCATTCAACCTGATACGTCACTTCAATATCCTGCCTGAACACAATATTCAAATCAGAATTCAACTGTACCTTTGCCTTCTCAATATCATTATTCAACCTTGCCAGATCCCTTCTCTCCGTTTCCAACTCCTGTCCGGTTGAATCGATCATACCCTGCGTATCGCAAACCACCTTTTCAATGTGGCTCTTTTCCCTGTATACTTCAAGCCCTTCCAGTTCCGACGATATCTGTTCAAGTTCTAAAGAATATGACATTCGTTCTTCTTTCATGGACCGAACAAGGTCTGGACCAGCTAATTTATCTATCTGGTCAAGGGTCTTTTTTATATTTTGCTGCTTAAGACCCAGGCTTCCATCCTCTATCATCACTTTCAGTTCTGCGAGGAAAGGATTGATGTCCTCATCAAGAGCCTGTGCAGGTTTATTTTTCAATAGTCCAAGCATCTTCCTGCTGTCAGATGACAGGGTATGCCTGCCACTCTCATCCTGTTTTTCCATTCTGGAAAGAGCTTTGGAAAGAGGTGCAAACAGGTCTGATAATTGTGAATCAATACTCTGTATCTTGCTTTTTAGCATGGACACCCGGGCTTCCAGTTCATTTGCATGAACTGATGCTTTACTTTCTTCCAGGTCCTTTAACGTTAGAGCTGCATCTTTCTTATCGCTTCTTAATGAACGGCACCTGTTCTCAAGGTCAATGATATGTGCTTTCCTGGACTCTATTCCTGAATTGGTATCCTGTATCTGCCTGATCAGCGCATGCAGTCTGTCATATGCCTCAAGCTTATCTCTTTCTTCATTGATGGGGGCGACCAGTTCTTCCAGCAATCCCTGGAACCGTTTCAGGTTAGCCAGAATATCCCGGTACGCTTCTGGAAAAATCGCTTTCACATATTGCTGGCTTCTAATAGCGTTCTCAAGAGATGTGTTCAAAAGGGCCTTTGTATCGGTATAAAATTCAAAAGCTTTTCCAGGGTCAGTATCTTCAGGTACTATAGTCCTGTCCTTGATGATATTCAGGTTCTTTACCAGGTTATCCCTGTTCGATGCACCTGCTTTTGCTACCCTTTTGAATACTTTCTCCCCGAATTGTGCATTGACCAGTTGAACCTTGCTGTTGTCGAGGTCTTCAAGAGTATCCCGTATCTCTCCATATATGCGCTGGATATGCGACCTCAATTCCCTGAACATCTGGTCCGACTCATTCTCGATCCAGCCAGACAGCTCACTGAACTCGAGTGATATCTGCCGAGGTAATTCCACTTTTTTCCCGAAAAATCTCTTAATCATCTTCAAATATATCCAAAATTACATGGAAATACTGTATTAAAAAGGTATGCAGGGTGCAACAGCACCCTTCATATATCTACTCGTTGCTCAGGGTTCCATTGAAGTAACTGTCATACGAACCCATATCGAAATGCCCGTGACCGCTGAGGTTGAACAAAATGGTCTTCTCCTCACCTGTTTCCTTGCACTTCAGAGCTGCTTTGATAGCAGACTTGATAGCGTGTGCGGATTCGGGTGCCGGTGCAATTCCTTCCGTTCTGGCAAATGTAACAGCAGCATCGAATATCTCGGTCTGGTGGTAAGCTTCAGCCCTGATGATGCCGTCCGCATACAACTGGCTGATGATTGGAGAATCGCCGTGATATCTCAACCCGCCTGCATGTATCGGTGGTGGTACGAATTCATGACCGAGCGTGTACATCTTGAGTAACGGTGTCATCTCTGCCGTATCCCCGAAATCATACCTGAACTCACCGCCCGTCAGAGTGGGACATGCAGAAGGTTCAACAGCTACTACATCGATCTCCTTGCCGTCCTTTATCTTTTCCTGCAGGAACGGGAAACTGATGCCTGCAAAATTACTGCCTCCGCCCACGCATCCTATTATCATGTCAGGATAATCATCCACCATAGCCATCTGTTTCATTGCTTCCTGTCCAATTATTGTCTGGTGCAGCATCACATGGTTAAGCACACTGCCAAGTGAATACTTGGTATTCTCATGGGTAGCTGCATCCTCCACGGCCTCACTGATAGCAATACCGAGGCTGCCTGTGGTATCAGGATACTTCTCAAGTATGGACCTGCCCGCCCGGGTCTGGGTACTGGGTGATGGTATAACAGTAGCTCCCCACAGGTTTATCAGGGATTTGCGGTAAGGTTTCTGGTAGTAACTTGACTTGACCATATAGACCATACATTCAATATCAAAGAAACTGCAGGCCATTGCCAGTGCGCTACCCCATTGTCCGGCACCGGTCTCGGTACTGATACGCTCAACACCCTCTTTCATGTTATAATAGGCCTGGGCCACGGAAGTATTGGGTTTATGACTTCCTGCCGGGCTCACGCCTTCGTATTTATAATATATTTTGGCAGGGGTCTTGAGAGCTGCTTCCAACCGGTGTGCCCGGTACAGGGGAGACGGCCTCCACAACCGGTAAATATCCCTTACCTCTTCAGGGATAGCGATAAAGCGGTCCTGGCTCATTTCCTGCATTATCAAAGCCATAGGGAATATGGGTGATAGGTCATCGGGACCTATGGGCTCATTCGTGCCTGGATTCAACGGTGGTTGCAATGGTGTCGGAAGGTCTGGCAGGATATTGTACCATGACCTTGGTATCTCATTCTCGTCAAGTATTATTTTGGTATTGTCCATACTAACTTCACACCTGGTAAATAGATATATCAAGGCATATTTATATTTAAACTTGTATACATATCATTCATTCTATAAATATACCAATCTATCTGTACATTTAGGTACTACAACACATGATACTAACAAGTAGTATATTAAATATTTTATAATACTCAAATAACCGTAAAAAGAAGGTATGCGCCGGAATCGACGCAATCTATAACATCTATTTCTGTATTGCTTTTGCAGAACGCTTGAACCGTCTGCGTTTGACACCTGCCGAGTCGAAGCGCTGTGCCGGACCTGGACGCTTATGTGTCATATTACTTTTTGGAACTAACCTGACCTTACCCTTTCGGCCTTTGATTCTCCCCCATTCTATTGAACCGGTCTTACCCATTAATTATCCTCCGAATATATGATTTGTAACGTTCACAATTGATTTGGTCGTCTTACATTGTGTCTGGTATGCTTATACTTAACGGTGTTTTATTATTTCATCTCTACTATCTTCAATGAAAAATCCTTTACACAATCGCCATTGGGTTCACCAACAACCTTCACAATGGTGTATCTGTTCCCCGGTACGGGACCCGGGTTCTGGCACATCTCGAACATATTACAGTCTGATTCATCGCATGATACCGGTTCATACACTACTGCCGATCCCTGCCGCGCCATCCGGCTCTCAAGAAGGACAGTCCGGGGTGCCCCCACCACTTCAACAGCCTGGACACCTTTATCATGTACCGCACAAACAAGAGGAGGTGAATCTCTGACGCTTATAACTTTATAATGTCCTCCAATATCCAGGTTCATACAGGTGTTCTTCAGCTTGCATCCTTCACAATCTGGAGTCTTTCCCCTGAACACGAACACATTTCCGGGTTTTGCCATTCTTACGCCAATGAGTGTTACAATTGTATCTTCATCCATAATTCATTCTCCTGATCTTGAGTATATTCATTTTATAGTAAACATATGATCTTTCATTTCGGGGAGGTCATTCTATGACCTGTGTAATCTTTGCAACACTTCTTGCTGCCTCTTCTGTCAATCCGGTACCCAGTATGGTATAGCGTTCCGGACGAATTGTATGGGCCTGTACCAGCGCCTGGATAATATCTTCTGGGTCAATACCCAGTTCTTTTGCATTGGTGGGTGCTCCTATGGTTTTCAGGGTCTGGCGTATCCTCTGCCAGTCCCCCCCGTGGAGGTACATCATCATTATCGAACCTACACCGCACTGTTCCCCGTGCAAAGCAGGTTGTGGTGCTACCTGGTTCAAAGCATGACTGAACTTATGCTCAGAACCGCTCGCAGGCCTGGATGAACCTGCAATGCTCATAGCCACGCCACTGGCCACCAGAGCCTTGACCACCATCCTGGCTGATTCGGGTAAATCGGGTTTGATGGATTCTGCTGATTCCATAAGTATCTTAGCTGTCATCATGGACAGGTGTGATGCATATTCGCTTATTTTGGTACCTTTAAGCCGGTGCGCCAGTTCCCAATCCCGTACTGCAGTACATTTTGAAATAATATCACCACAACCGGCCGCCAGAAGCCTGAATGGTGCCCTGGCAATTATCTGTGTATCTGCTACGACAGCCACAGGGGGTTTTGCCTCTATGGATGCGCTCACGCCATCTTGTGAAATTGAAGCCCTGGATGAAACGATACCGTCATGGGATGCGGCAGTTGGAACACTGATAAAACTGCATGCTGCCCGCTCAGATGCCAGTTTGGCTATGTCTATGGCTTTTCCTCCACCCACACCCAGCAGGAAAACCCGGTTTTCAGGGTCTATCTGTGTAATAAGATCCTCAACCATCTCCACCTCGCTCATTTCTGCCCGGTGGACCACGGTAGAATGAACATTGCAGCCAGTATCTTCAAGCACCTGGCTTACCGTTTTTGCGGCTTTATACAGGGTAGTGGGTCCGCTCACTATCAAAGCATTCCCATTAAGTTTAAGTGCGTTGCATACGTTACCAATATCATTGACGACACCGTTTCCAACAACCACATTTCTTGGTAGCAGCATCCATCGAGAATCAGACGTGTCAGCATTTAGCTCGTTCATGTGAAACATATCCTATACTATCGTAACAGGTTATAAACTATGGGGATTTTACAAAGCATTCAGGGCTTTATTTACCAATATTACATCGATCCAATAATCCATGACACAGGTTATAATCCGGTAAATACGGTAACCTGGGCAATTATTCTGGGATTGTGCCTGTTCGGTGTACTAAAACTGCTTGACAAACTTGACGTGAAAGCGGATTGGGATTTTGTCAAGGCTATCATTCCTTTTATACTGGCCGGTTCAACACTCAGGGTCTTTGAAGATGCCGAACTGTTCAGCCCTCCTTTGCAGTACCTGTTCATAACTCCTCCCATATACATTCTGATGTTCTTGATTACGGTTCTCCTGCTTGTTTTGTCAATCGGACTGCAGAAGGCCGGTTATGTGAAGGACTGGAAAAAGGCATTCGGAGCAGCAGGGGTTTTATGGGTACTGGCCAATCTGTATATACTATTATCCTATGAAAGTATCACCAACATAAAGGCACTGGTCATAATACCAGTATTAGGAACAGCACTGGCAGCGCTTGTAACTCTGGTGGCCAGCCGCACCGGGTATACGATGTTCACTCGTCGTGTCAATATTACCATCCTCCTGGCACATATGCTGGATGCCTCGTCAACGTTCTTTGGTGTGGATTTCCTGGGATATTATGAAAAACACGTTGTGCCTTCCTTCCTTATCGACCTGACAGGTACAGCAAGTATCATGTTCCCGTTAAAGCTCATGATATTCATTCCAGTCATATACATTCTCGACACCCAGTTCGATGACGATGATGAATCAAAGCGGCTGAGAGACCTTGTAAAACTGACCATCATTGTACTTGGACTGGCACCGGCGACCAGGAACACGGTAAGGATGGTTCTGGGAATATGATGGATACTGAAGAAACGTTCTGGAACGACCCTGTCCGCCGCACCACACCTGATGTGCGTGCTTACCTCGAACTGCTCCGTCCCTATATACTCATAATTTCAAGCTTGTTCGTTGTTTCGGTTTTTACAGGATACCTGGCAGGATACTTCAACCCGGAGATAGCGCAACAGATGATGGGGCAGTTCGAAGAATCCTACGGCTGGATAGCTGGTAAATCTCCCCTGGTCATTTTGCTATTCATCTTTGCAAATAACACGCTCAATAGTTTTATTGCCATGGTGCTTGGGGTGGTTTTCGGGCTTTGGCCCGTACTGTTCATTCTTATAAACGGATTTTTTATTGGTTTAGTGGTATTCGAATCTGCCAGGGAGATCAGCATATTTATAATATTGGCCGCGCTCATACCCCATGGAATAATTGAATTACCGGTGATATTTATCAGCGCAGCCATAGGATTGAGGCTTGGCTATATTACCATTTTGAAAATATCCGGTAAAATGGATGTGAGCATTCAGAAGGAATTATTCCAGGCAGTCAGGTTCTTTATAAAATTAATTGTACCGCTCCTGTTTCTCGCAGCTCTTATCGAAACATTTGTAACATCTGCGATAATCTATATCCTGATGTCTTGAATCATCCTTTATAGAACGGCTCGCGCAGGTTCACTGCTTTATAGAACAATGGTTCAAGTTCATGGATACCTGCACGTGAAACGTCCACAAGGTTATCGTTCACCAGCAGGCAGGGTTTCAGCTTACCATCAGCGGTCACTCTGAGACGGCTGCAATGAGCACAGAACCGGGAATTATCGATGGGTCTTACAACTTCCACTTCAGCACCGTCCAGCAAATACTTCTTCCTGCGGTGCATCTCACGCTCAACCACCTCTAAAGCTCTTGAACCAAGGTTCTTCTCAATAGCATCCATGTTGACCCTACCCCCGTAATTGCCAAAGTCCATGGGTTCGATTATCTGTAATATCACATCCCCGTCAAACAGTCTGACAAAGGATATCATATCGTCCAGTTCAGTTTCATTGATACCTTTGAGCATTACCATGTTCAATTTTACCGGGGTCAGGCCGGCATGTACTGCCGACTGTATCCCATCCAGCACCATGTGATGAATATCTTTATTGCACCGGCATATATTCGCATACGTTTCAGGTTGCAGCGTATCCAGGCTGATATTGACCCGGTCCAACCCGGCGGATTTGAGTGAGACAGCCCTTTTTGAGAGCAGCACTCCGTTAGTAGTGGCAGAGACGTTTCGAAATTTTGGGATGTTTACCAGTATATCCTCAAAATCCTGACGCATCAGGGGTTCGCCTCCAGAGAATTTCACCCTCTTCACACCCAGTTTGGATGCTGTTCTAATAATATTGACAATATGTTCCGGGCTCATTTGTGACCCGTCCCTGCTTTGCCCCTCATTATGGCAATAATAACAATTGAGGTTACATTTACTGGTAATGGATATACGCAGGCTGGTTATCCTCCGCCCAAAAGAATCAATGAGTGCATCTGGTTCCATATATATGTATATTACAAACAGTTAAGTTAAATATATTGATTAAACGGATCTGGTTACATTACTACAATTATACTACTATCGTGTCCTGTTCAATGGCGTATGACAACTGCACTGCCACATTGGATGAAAACAGATGACACATCAATAAACGGTGTGGGGAAAAATGCCCTTAGTTCGACACAATCACTTGCCACCATAACTGCCAGGTCATCAATCCTTGTTGGATGACCTCTATAAACACCATCACTCATCTTTCAAGGTTCTCCTTAATACACAATCTGGTATGTAGATTAAAAAACTATACTTTTGTTTATTATAAATATGCTTTGCTCTATTTACTGCAGGCCATGATTTTAACATTTGCACATATACTGGCAGCTAAAATATGCCATCAATGAAAGGCAGAACAAGCGCCCATAACACCAGTGCGGCTGCACCAACACCTATCAGGACAAGGAAGCTGCTTTTTACTTTCTGCCCCAATTCATCCGAACCTGACCATTTCACAATCAGTATCTTATTCGAAGTACTGACCAGGCATGCCAGTACTGCCACAAGTGCTGCAGAAGATGAGGGTATTGAACCACCTAAAGCAAGTGCTCCGACAGAAGCAGTAACCGCTGCTGAACTTACAAGCCCACCCAATGCCACAAAAAATACACCGGTACTGCCTAACCACAGGTTCAGGTAATGGGAAAGGAGTATGAGCAGGGTGAACCCGAATGCGAACTTGAAAGCAGGTTTGAGGGCAAATGGGGATTCAATGTCCAGCGATTCGTTGCCATCTGGCTGCATCATGCTTTTCTTTACAACCATCCCGATATTCACAGCAATGATAACCATCTGGGGTGGGAGCATAAATAACAGGACCTGTCCTGTCGGGTCAACGATAAAGGCAATAATGAGGTTACGTATTAGCATGGTCGCATTTGATAAAACGATACCACGGTAACTGGTCTCCAACAGATTCTCCTTCTTCCTGGATAATGCTGCAAGGGAACCGGTCGTAGCTTCACTATTGACAAGTCCGCCAATGAAACCTGATAACGGTATGCCTCGTTCAGTACCGGACTTTTTCATAAGCAGAAAACTGATAAAACTGATAGAAGACACCATTACAACGATGCTCAGAGCATATCTCGGATTCAGTACCTCAAGTATCGTAGTGTTCGGGGTGATAGGGAACAGGATAAATATTATAATTAAAAACTGGACCGCATTGGTTACTTCATTCTGGTTCAACTGAGCTGCAAAATCCCTGAGTGTATTTTTTTCTACCAGCAAAAACGTAATAGCTACAGCACCCATTATGGCAAAAAGATAATAGTCAAAAGCCACCATCACGCCCATAAGGAACACAAAGTACATGGTAACGCCTCCGGTGGTCCCAACCTGCCGGTATACCACATTTTTTATGTATACGGTAATAGCAGCGATAATCACAAAAAAGATCGTGGTGAGGTATAATATCTCATACACACCCTGGTTTATGGCCATGTATGCACCTATCATACCTGATATGGAGGCTATGGTATAGGTCCTGGCCCCGGCAAATATATCTTTACCTTCGGATTTGCGTTCCCGCTCAATGCCAATGAGGATACCGATAAATGCGGCAAGACCGAATTTTTCCAAAAAATCATAGGTGACCGGGTCTATTAAAGACAGCCATTGATGTATGGTAAAAGTGATAAGTTCTGATAGGTCATACATGTTCGGTATGCTCACTGAATATTATTAATAATGTTTTTAAAATTAATAAGGGTATCCTTTGCTTTTTTTAGAGATAGAATGCCAGCAATATCAGTGTAATCATGTTTAACTTGTGATTTTTTAATTTCAGTAAGTGCCAAAGCCAAACATTTGGATTCTTTACGATCTTTGCAGACTTTGCAGTTGTACCCACATGAATTTGAAGCTATCCAAAAAGGGGTGAATGCGAAATATTAACAATATTCGCATTCAGCCAATGATTTATGCAAAAGGATGTGAAGCTTGATCTTTTCTTGAAAGTGCCTCGTCGACTGAAGGTTCCCCTTTCATGGCCCGTTCTATGGCAAGTTTCGTTGCTTCGTAGTTATACTCATAGATCTTGGCCTTATCATTTGCATCCCATTCAATGAATATTGAAACTATGATCACCACATCCTCAGCATCTCCCTTGTTGATGATCCCTGCTTCTACCGAGTCCATGACTGCCTTGGCTACAGCAGCCTGGGCGGCCCCGAACATAAGTATTGCCTGTTGAGCATTTTTAATGGTTACCTTATTTACAATAAGGGTCGCAGGTTTAGGCTGAAGGTTGGGTTCGAGAACTGCCAGAAGGGGTGTGTGTCCCTGCCTTGGCATTGCCAGAGAGTTCATAAACGCAGTTTCCACGGGGCCACCTTTTGGACCGATTACCAGATCGATATGAGCAATTTCGGGCCCATCACCTACAAGCGCTTCACCGATCATACTTTTAACAATTTTATTCGCCAAAATTTTCACCAATCCTCCAAGTTCATAGAAGGTTATTAATTTTTTGATTTGAGGATTATTTTTATAAAAATCAAATAAGTATCGTATCATTCTCAAGCAAATGAAATAATTACATGGAAATAATAAGACCTGAATTTATAAAAAATCAAAAATAAAACATCAGCAGTGGCAACAGCAACACACCCATCGCATGGCTCCGCCTCACCTTCAGGTAAGGTGCAAGCATTCCAACTGGTATACCCATCCCGAATACCACAAGCCCGAACCAGCCTGAGAAAAGGAATACCATTCCCGTCAGCCCGGTCAGTATCACGATACACAACATCCGGTAATTAATCCTGGTCACTATGGTCAATATCCTGTCCCCCAGGAAAATAGTTACAAAATACGCTGCTATGGATACACCGACAACGATTATCAATAAAAGAACAAGAGTATCCAGGTCCAGATGTGCCCCACCCAGTATATCTGCCACAGCCACCATGGCCCCGCTACGGGTCTTGCCAATCACGTAAAGCGCGATCAAACCAAAAATTGCATTAGCCGTGTTGACACCTGAGATAGATACTATGAACTCGCGGCCCGAATCCTCATCCGCATAATCCTCCTTCACCCCTATCCGGGCCAATACCGTGGCTACTGCCCCGGTAATACCTGGCAACCACGCCACAAATGCACCGGCAGCGCTGCCGATAATGGTCCCCCGCACTATGCGTCTCCGTGACAATACCAGCTTGGAACTGAACTGAGCAGGGATAACGGTATCGGTCATCATACTGATGACAAGCATTGAAGCCCCGAACAGGCCGCTGAACAATGGCATCAGTATCGAAGGTTCCCCTATGGAGATAACAGGCTTCATCAACGTCTGCGACTCAAAGGCCACAAGGCCCAGCATTCCGGACAGCAAGAATAATAATGCAGCAAATGCCCGGTATTTAAAGCGGGCCAGCGAACCCTGGCCTTCTATCATTTCCCCTTTTTCCGTATATATCAATACCAGGACCACAACCAGCAGTATCCATCCCATATACCTGTTCACCAGCGGATACATGACAGCAAATGATGCTGATAGCGGAAGCATCAATACCAGTGATACTAATACCGCACCGGCACTCCCCAATGCCGACAGCCTTACTGCCTCGGCACCAAAGCCATCGAGGAGCAACTGGTGTCCGGGAAGTACTGCCAGGGAAGTATCTGCCTCGGGTGCACCCAGGAAAACCGATGGAATAATGTTAACAAATGTATGGGTCAGCGAAGACGAAACAATAGTAGCTGCAATACATAACGGTGATAAGCCTGATTCAAGCAGCCATGGAGCAAAAGCTGCCAGCATGAAAGCAAACGTGTTGGTATGGATACCGGGTACCAGTCCGCTGATCACGCCAAGCAAGAACCCAGCCAGTATACTTATAAAGAGCAGACTGAGATTCATACCGGAATCCCCCTGTTATTGAGGTAAATGCTTCGGGTTGATTTTAGGTTTATGGGTATTTTAATGTTCATTACTGTTACCATTCGAAGTACAAAAACCGGGTATAATGAATATAAATTTTTTGATAATGCATCACGACCACCCTGTAGTATCACGACACATTTGGAAGCTGTTAAATCATATATCAAAGATAAAGAATCTCATGAAAATTGCAGTCACCAGGCTTGAAGAAAAGTCCAAAGGCACGAATGAGCTCTTTGCACGGTACGGTCACGAGGCCATTCTGGTTCCAACTATGAAGACCGCACCTGCACTGGACTCTGGACCACTGAACACGCTGTGTGCTAAAGTGGCTGCGGGAGAAGTACACTTCCTGATATTCTCAAGTACCATGGGTGTCAGGTATTTCTTTGACCAATGCAAAATGGTGCCTGATGGTATTGTCATGATAGCTGTTGGTCCAAAGACTGCCGATGCCGTCTGCGAGAAGGGATTCGCCTGCGAGACCATACCTTCTTATTCCTCTGACCACTTTGCATCCCATCTCGGGTCACGCATCAAAGGTAAAACCGTTGGGTTGGTCCGCCCTGATGTTCCCAATTCCCAGCTTGTGGAATCACTCACTTCCCTGGATGCACAGGTTGTCGAAGGTATAGCGTACCGGCTTTTACCCTGCGGTCATGAATTCAAGGATATACTGCCAGATGTGGATGCCGTGATCTACACCAGCGGCAAGTCATTCTTACTTTCAGGAGTATCAAACGAAGAACTGGAAGGCAAAATTGTGGTAGCCATTGGCCCAAAATGTGCCGCTGTCATGAAACAAAAAGGTATCAACCCTGACATCATAGGAAATGGTACCCTGGAAGGTTGTTTAACAGCCCTGAGGGCTCATTCCAGATAAACAAGGGCTTTGTTGGGACATATCTCGATACACTTCCCACACCGTGTACATTTATCATAATTTATGCGGACATCACCATCCACCCGGTACAGCGCACCTTCCGGACAGATATTATCGCATTTATTACATTTACGGCAGCCGTGAACCACCACATACCCGTCATTTTCCATAGATACCATCAATAAACTATATAAGTGACCAAATCTATCTTGATAATGGTTTTGTACAAACTGTACAATATTGTATTTAACATTTACCCCAAACCGGACGACCAAATTATATCGAGGATGAAAAAATGCCCAGTTCAATACCTGAAATGATACATGGGAATTTCAATTGCAGTGATATTGCCAAATGCGTGCTGGGATTGAAAACCCTTGACCTTGATACGTACCGCCTGCTTGTACAGGAAGGGCCTAAAACTGCTGAAGAACTTGGGGAGTTGCTGAACAGGGAACGCAGTACCGCATACCGCGCACTTCAAAATCTCATGTCATGCGGACTGGTCTACAGGGAAACAAAGACCATAGAGGGCGGAGGATATTATTATATCTACAATGCACTTGACCCCTGCAAGTTAAAGGACATGGTACAGGACAATATCGACACCTGGCATAAGAAGATGAGTGCTCTGACAAAGGATATTGAAAAAGATATCCTGGAGCAGCCTTAGACCTTACCGGTCCACCTGAAACCACTAATAAACCTGAAAAATCTTTTAATATGAAACGACTTTTTTTATCTAAAACAAGAGGTCACAGATCTCTTCAACCTTTTCCCTTAACTCCTTTTGACCCACACCCATCATACCGGCAACGAACATGGCTCCACCGGCACCAACTCCTTCTTTCACCACCCCTGATTCGTACATTCTCAGTCCAGGGTTCCTTGATTGGTCAAAACCCGGGTCCACGATATGAGCTGCATATCCCAGTGCCGATACCGTATTTAGGAAACTGGCAGTCTCATCCTGTGCCACATATTTTGTGGTAGCAATTGACACATCAGCCGTTATTCCGAAATGTTTGATGAGCGCAAGAACTGCCATCATCTGGGTGCCTCCTGCCAGTATTGATGTAGTACCTTCCAGCCCATCCACCAGACCACAGACACACGCCATCATAGGGTCACCGACACATTCAATGGCTTGCATCGGTGAATGTGACAGCCCGCCAAAAGAGATACCCGCCCTGTCCAGGGCTTGTGCCACTACCTGCTGTTTTATAGTAACTGGATTTTGCAGGTAACTGCTGCTCACCCTGCCATCAACACCAAGTGCCTGTAATACAGCCATGGCAGTAGTGGTGCCACCGGGCACGCTTTCACCTATCACAACGAAATCTGAAAAACGTCGTATCTGGCGCCCCAGTTCCAGCGCGTTATCGTATACCAGTCTGGCATCCAAAACCGCATTGCTTGTCCTGATATCGCCTCCGGGCTTTGCGTCCACATCCAGCAAGGGTATCCGTGGACGGATGTGCAGACCGCTGTTGATGAACATAAAAGGCATACCTGTAAGCAGCATCGCTGCACGGGTGATAACGGCAGGTGTCGGACTGTTGCCGGTCATGGGAGGTTCAGTGTTGCAAATAGTCCTGCCAAGGGTCACCAGTTCAGCATCTGCTGCCGGTGTGTATGTAATAACATCCGGTGACCTGCCTGCTGCTGAAATGCCTGGTATCCTGGCAGTATCGGTATTTGAAAGTACACATAAAAATAAGGGGTATTTTGCATTAAATGGTGGTAGTTCAGATGATATCCAGTTGTCCATAGGCCATCATGCATTAAGGGATAGGTTGGTAGGATGAATCAATGTGGCGGATTACATTAAATATATTGCGCTTCGCCCGGAGATGATTTAACATTTCAGGTAATTCCTCAAAGTCATCTGGATTTACCCGGAATTACACAAATCACTCATTGTATACAAAAACGACATGTAATGAATGGTCGGGACATTCATCACATATTATTTCTTGAAGTTGAGACCTTTTAACTTTTCAATATTGTACAGGGTCTTCTCAGCTTCCTGCCTGGTCCTTTCTTCGAGGTGCAAGACGATCTCATTCATGGGAACGGCCAGTTTATATACTTTCATCGGCCTGCCCTTGCCTTCTTTTTTAATCTCCCTCTCGTCCAGCCATCCAAAGTTCCTCAGTTCCCTCATGGCAATGCTCACTTCTGGCTGCCTGAGTTCTGAACCCAGTTCAAGGTCCTTTGAAGTTGCTTCTTCGACATTTGCAAGAAAAGCGAGTGTTGAGGCTACATTACGTGACATGTTAAGGTTGCGCAGAATGTCAATAAATTCAAGGTCATGGTCATCGAAGACTCTCACATCTGAATGTCTCATCAATATCACATCTTTTAATTGTTTTACTTTCATATTTTTGTTATAATATAAATAGTTAATTCGAATAATAATATTTAATTCAAGTTACTATAAGTAGCTTATCGAATTTAACAGTTTTGTTATATATTTCCCCAGTGTTACATCTTGTAATATACTGTTATTTACCATGAAATCAATTCCCCATACCTAAAATGAGGTCCTTATGAAAGAAATAGCTGCAAGCAAGAGTATGCAACAATATTTCATGTCAATGGAGTCAAAACTCGATTCCGCCATTGAGATTGCAGCCAGGGCCAGGAGCAAAGGACTGGACCCAAAACCTACTATTGAGATACCCCTGGCACAGGACCTGGCAGACAGAGTGGAAAAACTTATCGGTTTAGAGGGAGTGGCCCCCCGTATCAGGGAACTGGAACTGAATATGAGCCGGGAAGAGGCAGCGCTTCATATCGGTGTGGATGTAGCCACGGGCAAGATACAGCCCTTTAAATCAGATACCCAGGCACTGGATGCCGCTGTCAGGGTGTCGGTGGCGATGCTTACCGAAGGTGTGGTGGCGGCACCCATTGAAGGTATTGACAGGGTGGACATCGAGACCAATACTGATGGTTCCCGGTTTGTCAGGATATATTATGCAGGACCTATCAGGAGCGCCGGTGGTACTGCACAGGCACTTTCAGTCCTTGTAGCCGATTTTGTCAGGCGCAGCATGGATATTGGACGGTACATACCCACCAGGAACGAAGTTGACAGGTATGTGGAAGAAGTACAGTTATACAGACGCGTGGCAAGCCTGCAATATACTCCCAGCGAGGACGAGATCCGCCTTATTGTGGAGAACTGTCCTGTTTGCATTGACGGGGAGCCTACCGAAGATGCAGAAGTGGATGGTCACAGGGACCTGCCACGTATCCCCACGAACAGGGTCAGGGGCGGGATGTGCCTGGTTATGGCCGAAGGTCTGGCCTTAAAAGCACCGAAAATAAAAAAACACGTTACCAATCTCAACCTGGATGGCTGGGACTGGCTGGATACGTTCATGAGCGGCGGGAAAAAAGACGATGACGCAGATGATAGCGATGGTGTCAAGGTCAAACCGAAAGACAAATACCTGCAGGACCTGATAGCCGGCAGGCCCGTGTTCTCCTATCCTTCCAGGCCGGGGGGGTTCAGGTTACGGTACGGCCGCAGCAGGAATACCAGTTTTGCCGGCGGAGGGGTAAGCCCTGCCACCATGGTACTGATGGATGATTTCCTGGCTCCGGGTACCCAGGTAAAAGTGGAACGACCTGGCAAAGCACTGGGAATAGCCCCTGTGGACAGCCTGGAAGGTCCGACCGTACGGTTGTTCAACGGTAACGTGCTCAGGGTGGATTCCATGGAACAGGCCCGCCAGGTAAGGAGTTCCGTATCACAGATACTGGATATCGGCGAATTGCTGATAAACTACGGAGATTTCCTTGAGAACAATCACCTGCTGATCCCTTCATCATACTGTTTTGAATGGTGGGTACAGGAACTGGAGAAGGCAGCAGCAACGACGGGGAATAATATACGGTATGAAGAATCTGAACTCAGAAGGCCTTCCGGCGCTATGGCACTGGAGCTATCTGATACATTCCAGGTCCCGCTTCATCCCCAGTACACCTACCTCTGGCACGATGTCACGTCACAGGATATCCTCACACTTTCAACCTATGTGGAACACAACGCAACATTTGAGAATGCAGAACTGGTACTTCCCGTCGATAAAACTATCAAATACCTGCTGGAAATACTGCTTGTCCAGCACCGGGTACACAATGACAGGGTTCATATCGACCAGCCAGGACCGCTGGTCCGGTGCCTGGGCCTTGACGGGTCCTTACATCGTGTCAGGAATGCTTCCATTGACGAAAAACCAGACCCGATGGATATGGTAAACCACCTGAGCGGGCTCATAATCAGGATGCGGGCACCGTACCGTATCGGTTCACGAATGGGCCGTCCTGAAAAATCTGATAAGCGAGAGATGAAACCCGCTCCTAACGTGCTGTTCCCTGTGGGTGATGCAGGAGGGCGCAAACGTTCTATGATAGAAGCGAAGAGCTATTCAAAATCATTCAAGGAAAACGTGGGTACCTTTGAGGTGGAGATCGATACCAGGAAATGTACCAGATGCGGAGCGGCAACCTTCAGGCGTTCCTGTCCTGACTGTGGCAGTCCCACCCGGGCAAAATTGCATTGCCCTGTATGCAATATTGAGGTGGGTGAGCCGGAATGTCCCAAATGCGGACTTGCAACCACATCGGCTAATAAACTTACTATTAATTTCAAGGATGAATATCTCAGGGCATTTGAGAACATTGGCGAGCGGGATAACCTGGCAAGTTTCAAGGGTGTGCTCGGGCTGACATCCAGGAACAAGACGCCGGAACCTATTGAAAAAGGGATATTGCGCGCCAGGCATGAGGTGGTCACTTTCAAGGACGGTACCGTGCGTTACGATATGTCAGACCTGCCCCTGACCCATATAAGACCTGCTGAGATCGGTACTGATGTGCAGACCATGCACCGGCTCGGATACACGGTTGATATGGATGGGAATGAACTTATGACCACCTCACAGGTTTTGGAACTGAAAGTGCAGGATCTGGTAGTTTCCTATCACTGCGGTGAATATCTGCTCAAAGCTGCCTGTTTCATTGATGACCTGCTGGTGAAATTCTATGGTCTTGAGCCTTACTACAATGCCAGCACAGTGAACGATCTTGTGGGGACATTGCTTATAGGGCTGGCGCCCCATACTTCCGCAGGTGTACTGGGACGGCTGGTAGGTTTTACCAGGGCTTCGGTAGGCTGGGCACATCCTTTCTTCCATGCTGCCAAACGCCGGAACTGTGACGGGGACGAGGATTGTGTCATGCTGCTGATGGACGGGCTGTTGAACTTCTCCCGCTCGTACCTGCCAGATAAACGGGGCGGCCAGATGGATGCACCCCTGGTACTCACTACCCGTATCGACCCCAGTGAAGTCGACAAGGAGGCCCATAATATTGACGTACTTCGCCGTTATCCCCTTGAGTTCTATGAAGCCACCCTGCAGTATGTTAATCCAAAAGACCTGGAAAAGGTCATGGATACGGTGACTGGCAGGCTGGGTACACCCGGACAATATGATGGCTGGGGTTTTACTCATGACACATCAGACATTGCAATGGGACCTGCCAACAGCGCCTACAAGACCCTTGACTCCATGATCGATAAAATGACGGCACAGCTTGAACTTGCCCGGAAGATACGGGCCGTGGATGAGCGTGATGTTGCAGAGCGGGTAATAAAATTCCATTTCCTGCCTGACCTTATCGGTAACCTGAGGGCGTTCTCAAGACAGAAGGTGCGGTGTGTGAAATGTAATAAGAAATTCAGGCGCCCGCCACTGTTAGGGAAATGTCCCAAGTGCAATGGCAAGATCGTACTGACCGTGCATGAGGGGTCGGTCAAGAAATATATGGAAGTGTCGCTCAAGATCGCAGACGAATATGAAGTGAGCGATTACACCAAACAGAGACTTGAACTCCTGAAACTGGAGATCAGGTCGCTGTTCGAGAGTGATGTTTCAAAACAGTTGGGACTTGCAGATTTTATGTGAATTATTCATGTCCAAGGGAATTGGCATCTGCAAATTTTATTAATGCTTCACCGAGTTCCCTGGTATATTTCGGGTTCAGGTTGAACCGTCCACGTTTCTGGCCACTGCGCTCTTTGGCTATCTCCACATATTCCTTGTCAAATCGCTCACTGGTGGCAAGGGTGATGGTCATGTACCATCCACCGCTCATCTTTATCTCTAAATAATCCTTAGCATCGTCATTGGCTGAATCAGTCATTTCAATATCCTCTCATAGGTGTTCACCTCTGGAATGGCGAACAGGGTCAATATTCTATGTCCTGCCTAATAAAGACTAGTATGCCAATTACCGTGAATACTGCGGCAGCTGCAAGTTGAATCCCTGCATACTGGATGAGCAGGATACTCTCATTGCCGTACAATACAATGAGATCCAGGGTGAATGGGGATAGCAGGGTCAGGGTCTCGATCAAAGAATAGGTCTTTCCACCGGTCATTGCGAAGGCCGGGAGTAATAACCACAGTGTAGCAAGCGCCACAGCCAGTGTGGTAAATTTTCGTGAAAGGCTTACTGCTGATTCATCTTCTCGCTTTAAAGCTGATACCAGGCTGCCCAGTGAGGTGAACAGTATGGTTGTGCACAGGGTCATTATCACCATATTGAACAGCAGGCTCCGGAATATTGGTTGCATGGCTGCCATATCAGGGGCCCTGAAAACCGAAGTCCATATCCAGTACACGCCCAGGAACATGATGACTGTCATTGGCAGGGTGGTCAGATAGGCTGCCTTTAATTTTGCGAGATAAATAGCGGGCCTGGTGTTGGTTGTGCTGGCAGCGATATAGAGCGTTCTGCTTTCCTTTTCCCGGGATAACGTGGATGCAGCATTCTTTATTCCCAGGCGTGATACCATATTGATACCAACAAGGATTGAGATAATAATGATCAGGGTTACTCCCAGTTGTGCCGGTATGACAATAGTGGGTGCTTCGGCTCTTGTTGCTGAAGCAAATGTACTCATCCCGAATATAAAGGTAAAAATTAACAAATCGACAAGCGGTGCATCCCCGATCTCCATTCCACCTAATATCTCAGAAGTATCCATACCTTGAGCGCTATAGTCCTGAATGGATATGCCATACAGTGACATTCCGAAGATCAGTATAACTATAATGTATGAAGCACGGGTACGGCGGGATATCAAATATTTGAATTCCTGCCAGGTGAGGTATATAAATCCGAATAACATGCTAAAAAGACCATTCATGTTCTATCGCCACCTGATGCAAGCTTGATGAATATCTCTTCCAGTGATATCCTGCTGGGTCTTGCCTCCACGATCTCGGTGAAGATGGCTGCCATGCGTATGACCTCGGGAATGTCCTTCTCCGGGTCGTTCACGCTGGCCACCACCCGGTCTTTTTCCACTTCGGCCGAAGTTACCCGGCTCATCTGTTGAAGTTCGGCAGCAAGGTACGATAATTGTGCCGGGTCCCGGGGTTTTATTTCCACACTGACCTTTCCCACCTTTTGCCTGAGTGAGTCGATGTTGTCCTCGATGAGGGTCCGGCCTTGCTGCAAAATGGTGACACTGGTACATAGTTCATCAACAGTGTACAGGTCATGGTCCGATACCAGCACGGTCTTGTCTTCCAGACCAAGGATAGTGTCCTTGAACTGCCGCCGCACCACTGGGTCAAGTCCTGACATAGGCTCGTCCAGCAGCAATACCGGCGGGTCTGCCACCATTGCCAGGGCAAGTGCCACGCGTTTTTTCATGCCAGTGGAGAAACGGGATATTTTCTGGTTCTGCACCATTGCGAGGTCCAGTTGTTTTATGACTGTATTTACCCGGTCTGTTGCCCGTGCCCTGCTCAGTCCTGAGAGTCTGGCATAGGACATGATCTCTTCCTGGGCTGTGAGGTATTCATGGAGCCTGGGAGTTTCCGGGACCACTCCTATCTGCTGGCGTATGGCCCGTCCCTTTCTCAGGGGTATACCGCCGATGCTTACCTCTCCCTTAGTGGGCCGGACAAGGGTGGACAGAATCTTGAGGGTGGTACTCTTGCCTGCGCCGTTGGGTCCGATGAGGCCGTGTATGGTACCTTCGGAAACGTGCAGACTGGCGTCGTTGAGTGCCAGCATCCTGCCGTATTTTTTGAAAAGGCCGTCTGCGGTTATCACATTAAATCCCAATATTTGTATAAAGATGGGGTGTTAAATAGTTTTGTGTGAATTGAGATTTTTAAAGAATGAGCGTTTTCAAATAACAATGGTTCCCTTTAACATTGTGTGGTAACATCACTAATCAAGATATATTGTTAAACATAGAATCGCATTGTCTGAATCAATGAACAGGATTAACAGGATTGACGGGATATGAAAGTGACTCGCTGCATCCTGTAAATCCTGTTAATCCCGTCTAATATTTACCCACTCGATGTTGGAGAGAAACTCTTTTTTGCTATGGTTTAAGTGAATAGGTGAAGCAGGTGTGGTGGGTTCAAATCACCGCAATTTTACCTGCATCTGTGATGGTATATCCGTCCTCACCTTTGATGTATCCTATTGCCTTGAGTTCCCGCAGGTGGTTGTATGCCATGCCTTTTGAGATGCCGACACCTATGGCTATTTCCTGGACTGAGCTCACTCCTGACTTGATATGTTCGAGGATTATCTTCTTCGTGTCAGAGATGTTGAAGCTGAGTATAGGAAAGTCTATGATGAAGTTGTCTTCTTCGGTCACATAGACGATGCGTTTTACCATGTCGCTTCGTGTGTATGCGCCAAAGAGTGCCCCGAATGCCTGCGGTTTTCGGCCGCCTGAGACGTTAATCATGACCTGGTTGCCCTGTGCGTTTTCTTCTTCTATGAGGTTTGCTACGTCCTGCGCGACACGGACCGGGTCATAGAGGGAAGTGTTCTTTTTCTGGATATCTATTATCTTGCCAAAAGTGTCTTCCATGGTCTGTTCAGAGCGAATCTTTTTTTCGGCTGTGCCTTCTTCTGTAAGGAGGATGAGTTTTGATGGGGAAAGGCGGGTTACACAGACTATGACTGGTTCGAGAGTGTAGATTGTGGAGATGAGTGTGAGATTGGTCATT
>JAHYIS010000008.1 GCA_019429385.1 ANME-2 cluster archaeon
CCCTTTTGGTGAGGGGGCTGGCAGGCGCTTTTCGATTCTTCCTGCGGGCTTTGGGTGCGAAGTGGCGACGGATGCTTGGGTGGAGTTATATCCAGTTGTTGTGCCGGTGGAGTGCCGCCATGGCTGTTAAAATATATAATTTATGAAATATGCCACATATAATCTGTGTAAATCCGTGAAATCTGTGTCTAAAAAATAATGAAACCCAGCCTCCATCCTTCTTCAGTTCTCCTTCCGCCCCTTCGTGTTCACTTATACAGGGTGCCCCTTTTGGTATGCTCTGCCTGTCCTTGTGGTGATGGGGGTTGGCAGGCGCTTTTCGATTATTCCTGCGGGCTTTGGGTGCGAAGTAAGGATGGATGCTTGGGTGGATGGTGGGAGGTGGGGGGCTTGAAACTAAATTTCGAATTTCTATTTCGAAACTAATTTTTAATTGTGGATTTGGGAAGTAGTATTCAGTTGTTGATTGTGGAGTGTCGCCATGGCTGTTAAAATATACAAATTATGAAATATATAACATCTAATCTGTGTAAATCCGTGAAATCTGTGTCTAAAAAATGATGAAACCCAGCCCCCATCCTTCTTCAGTTCTCCTTCCGCCCCTTCGTGTTCACTTATACATGGTGCCCCTCCCGGTATGCTCCGCCTGCCCTTTTGGTGAGGGGGCTGGCAGGCGCTTTTCGATTCTTCCTGCGGGCTTTGGGTGCGAAGTGGCGACGGATGCTTGGGTGGAGTTATATCCAGTTGTTGTGCCGGTGGAGTGCCGCCATGGCTGTAAAAATATATTAATATTCGATTAAAAAACCACAGAGAATACAGAGCGATTTTACATTTCTCTGTGTTCTCTGTACCCTCTGTGGTTAATTTTAAACTGATTTCCAGATCAAATTCATTCTTCACCTTTCCTGCTGCCCCTTTTGGTTCACTTATACAGGGTGTCCCCCTCGGTCTGCTCCGCCTGCCCATGTGGTGAGGGGGGATTGGCAGGCGCCTTTCGTTTCTTCCTGCGGACTTTGGGTGCGAAGTGAGGATGGATGCTTTTGTGAGGGGTTGGAGGGGGGGGCTCGATTTGCATTAAAAAGCAGGCATTTGGTGGGCTATTCAACTGACCCTGCCACCGCAGCCCGTAAGGGCGGCATGGTGGCAGCCAGCCTTGTTGATAATGTTGCCTGGGTTCGGAGAGTCAGGAATGAGAAACAGGGTGCCGACTATGGATGTGATTTCTGCTGCCCTTTTCGGTTCACTTATACAGGGTGCCCCTCTTCAATCTGCTCCCGACCGCTCTTGTGGTGAGGGGGCTAACAGGCGCTTTTCGTTTAATCCAGGTAGTCTGTTCTGAGTGAGTGATTTGTGTTTGGATTGGTGTGTCTGCTCAGTGAGATATAATTATAAAGTTATTTTTGGTACTTCAATTAAAACCATTTATCAACAATTTCAGTAGCATTCGAAGTCAAATCAATAATGTTTTGTTTCAATTTACTAAATGTTATGTTTTTATCGAAATTGAATTTTGCAATTCTCAATGGTGTTTTATTCATCTCCCATTTTCCTATGTCGTTATTATTAACATGTTCAAAGAACAACTCTCTTCTTTGTCTATAATCATTCAAGAAAGTTTTATCATATGTTTCCAACTCTTTACGTGTTTGGTAGGGGCATGTAGTGTATTCAAGGTATAAATCGAATGAATCATACCTAGTATCCCATTGAAAGTCAATATTGATTTCAAAGCATGTGTGACCATTATTTACATTTTTACAGTTGGTGCCTCTCCACTGAGGATTTTTGTACCATTGACCTGCTGGGATGTATGAACTGCCACGATTGCCAGTTACAAAATAATCTATAGTGAAGCTGTCATCAATACCCACATGTTCAACCATTGTATGGAATGCTTTGTGAAGTGTAACAAGCCTCTTGGCTCTATTCAGGTAGTCGATGATAATATCTTCATTTCGAGGTGGTTTCCAATTGTAGTATTCATCTACTCTTTCCTTCAATTCATGCAATAGAATGTCTCTTTTCGAGTTTCCAAGGTTATCAGGGATGCATTCTGAAATGGAAAAGTAATTCAAAATCTTGAAAGTCGATGATGCAGGTTTATCACTATCAAGTGTGAGGTAGAAGAAAGTCATGTGAGGTTCATGACTATCGATCATTCCATTTTCATTAAGGTACTGTATCAAACTTAATTTGAATTCTTCACTTGCATAGCGTCGGGTCTGCTCCCACCCTTCACCAGAGAATAACTTATTCTCAATCAATATTATGGAACTACCTTTTTTGCTTATCAGCAGCATGTCCGGTACGTCTTTTTTCCTTCTGGTATTGGATTTGATAGTAACAGGCAGGCGAGTCTTTATGATCCAGTCCCCATAGTCAGGAACAGATAATACCGTAAGTGTATTTTTTTTAAATTCTGGTGATGTTTCAAAGGAATAAGCAATCAGGTCAGTGTAACTGTCTTCCCTTCCACCAATCCCAAGAATATCAAAAATATGTTCAACCATAGTAAATACTTGATAAACTCTGTATATCTAACTTTCTTTTAGTATCCTCCCTTCTGGAACCCGGGGGAATAATCGTGAAAAGATAGTTTTGGGTTAAAGAAAAGACATTATTTTCATAATAGAAGGGAAACTGTTAAACTTGGGATAATAATTTAAGGGGGGTATCCATGAAAAACCTACCATCACGTGATGCAGGCAGTATCATCATGGAACCCGTCTACGAATTCTGTCCATGTCTGCGGATAGTCTTTGCCTGGCACTGGGTAGTGGGGGCTTTTCGTCATCGAATAACTTTACCCGTTCAACACCATAGGTTTTTCGTGGATACCCCCATAATTTAATTCCAAATTCCAGTTTCGAAATTAATTTTAAAAGGATAATTTCAACTTTCATCCCATCTTCGGCTCTCCTGCCGCCCCCTCTCGCCTTCCTTCTGCCCGGGTGCCCGTCTGGATCTGTTCCGCCCGCCCTTTTGGTGAGGGGGGCTGGCAGGCGCTTTTCGATTCTTCCTGCGGGCTTTGGGTGCGAAGTGGCGACGGATGCTTGGGTGGGTGGTTGCAGGTGGAGGGCTCGAAACTAATTTTATTAATTGTGGGTTGGGGGGTTGTATTGAGTTGTTGTGTGCGGAGTGACGCCATGGCTGTTAAAATATATATTTTATGTGTTTTTTTGAACCGCAGATAAACGCTGATGAACGCAGATATTGCGACTAAATGCAGATTCTTTTGTATTTCGGTCAATGAAATTAGATTTAAATTCCGAAATAACATTTATCTGCGTGTATCTGCGTTCATCTGCGGTTGATATTGAAATGATTCCTGCCCCCCCTTGAATCACTCACCCACTGCCCGGACATGCTTCTCTGGCTGGGTGTGGGTGTAACTATTCAACTGACACTGCCACCGCCGGCCGAAGGGGCGGCATGGTGGCAGCCAGCATTATTGATCCATGTTGCCTGGGTAAGGAGAGTCTGGAATGAAAAACCGGGTGACGATTATGAATGTGATTCCTGCCGCCCTTTTTTGGTTCACTCTGCAGGGTGTCCTTCTCAGTATGCTATGTTCTCCTCCTTTTCCCCAACCGTTTCGTCAACCACTTCTCTATCTCGATAACAAAAAATCCCGGAAGTGCAGCCAGTATCATAAGCCCCCACCAGTCGAGCGGTAGGGGTGCGGTCTTTAGCGGATTTATCCCGATGTAGGGGGGAGCATAGACAATTGCAAGTTGCAGCCCAACAGTAATGAGAATACCTGCAAGTACCCATCTGTTTGAGAAAGGACTGAAGGTGAATGCAGATTCGGTAATCGAGCGCGCAGTAATCAAATAGCCGATATGTACAAGCATCACGGTTGTGAACGCAGCGGTTTGCGCCTGGGTGAGCAGGTACGGGTCAAGTATCAGGTTTCCATCAATTGCCGGCATCCCGCGGTAATAAAATATCGCAAAACCTGATACCGCCATAACAAGGGAGACAAGTCCGACCTTCTTGAAGAATGGAGAGTCGGTAATCCGTTCATTCATATTTCTCGGAGGTTTTTTGAGCAGGTCCTTCTCCATAGGTTCTTTAATGATCGGCAGCGCGAGTGCCACCGCATCGAGAAGGTTTATCCAGAGGATCTGCACAGGTTCGAGCGGGAGGCGGTCGTGGAAGAGTGCCAGGAACGGAGCAAGCATAATAGCTCCCAGCACCAGTATCGCCTGCCCCCCGTTTGTCGGGAGCGAGTACAGGATGACTTTTTTAATATTGTCGTACACATACCTTCCCTCTTCCACCGCAGCAACCACGGTTGCAAAGTTGTCATCAGCAAGAATCATGTCAGAAGCTTCCTTGCTCACTTCCGTTCCCGTGATACCCATGGCAATTCCAATATCAGCAGCCTTCAGCGCAGGTGCGTCGTTCACACCATCGCCGGTTACTGCGACAACATGTCCATGCTTTTGCATAGCCTGTGTGATTCGTAATTTGTGTTCAGGTGTAACCCGTGCATATACCGAGGTATCTTCTACGACACTATACAGTTCATCATCACTCATACGTGACAGCTCATCTCCGGTCAACACCCTGTGAGTATCTATTCCCAGTTTTGCGGCAATGGCTTTCGCCGTACTTGCATAGTCCCCGGTCACCATTGCAACCCGTATACCTGCATCCCTGCATTTTTTCACCCCGTCAATCGCTTCTTCTCTTGGCGGGTCAATCATTCCCTGGATCCCGAGAAACGTCATGTCCCTCAGGTCGCGCTCATCAAGCGTCGTTTTGTCAGTTACCTTGAATGCCATGGCAATCAGCCTGAGCGCTTCCTCTGCCATCTCATTGGCTTTTTCCAGTGTCTTCTCTTTGTTGACCGGTCTGATGTTCCTATCTTCCATCCTGGTACTGCACATCTCCAGTATCCGCTCTGGTGACCCCTTCACATAGATGATATTCCCACTCTCTGCCTCATGGAGTGTAGCCATGTACTGCTGTTCAGACTCGAACGGGATCTCGTCCAGCTTTACCAGGTCATCGTCAATACCCGCTTTCATTGCACAAACCAACAATGCACCTTCGGTCGGGTCTCCACGTATGGAATATCCGCCATTTTCCACGATACCTGCATTATTGCAAAGATACCCTGCCCTCAATGTTTCCCTCAACTCATCAGTCATCTCCTGCGGAGTGAATTCTCCAGAGGGTTCGTATCCGACCCCGCTCACCCTGTAGTCCTGTCCGCCCGAATATATCCAGGAAACCGTCATCTGGTTCTTGGTGAGGGTCCCGGTCTTATCCGAGCATATGACTGTGGTGCATCCAAGGGTCTCTGCTGCAGGTAATCTTTTGATTATCGCATTCTTTCGCGCCATTGCGGTCACACCGAATGCCAGGGACATGGTCACTATTGCGGGCAGTCCTTCAGGTATAGCGGCGACTGCCATGGATACCGAAGCGAGGAATGCATATATTACATCGTACCCGAACCATACTGCCAGGAGAAAATTAATAAAGGTGATTGTGAGGATCGCAATGACAAGGAACCGTGTAAAGTCCGCCATCCTTCTCGTAAGCGGTGTTACGATCTTTTTTGTCCGGGTAATCAGTGTTGCGATCCTTCCAATCTCTGCCTGGCTACCGGTACCGATAACGATTCCATATCCGAGCCCTTTCGTGACGAACGTACCGCTAAATGCCATGCACTTCTGGTCCGCAATAGTCGCTTTTCTCATAACCGGGTCAGTATGCTTGGCCACAGGTACGGACTCTCCTGTCAATGCTGCCTCATCTGTGCTCAGATTCTTTGTACGGAACAGCCGCATATCTGCAGGGACTTTATTCCCGCCCTCCAGGATCACTACATCCCCCGGGACCAGTTCCCTTGCAGGTATGACAATCGTCTCATTATCCCGTATCACGGTGCACTCAGGTGTCATCAACTTCCCAAGCGCTTCCACCGATTCTTCAGCTTTTCCTTCCTGGATAAAGCCGATTACGGTATTTGCAAGGACCACGGCAAGGATGACTACTGAATCCATCCACATATCCGCGCCTTTCCATATACTAAGAGCAGTGGTGATCGCAGCACAGGCAAGCAGGATGTAGATCAACGGGCTGTTGAACTGCATCAAAAATCGAATAAGTGGACTTCGTGACTTAAATGTCAATTCATTGAACCCGTATTTGCCAAGTCTTGCCTTTGCCTCATCCGGGGAAAGTCCTGATGGTCCTGACCGCTGTTTTTCGAAAACGTGGTTCACAGACAGTTGATACCATTTGATTTCATTTGATGATACAGTTTTTTCCATTGCACCCACGTTTAATAGTACGCTCTGCCACTAAATAAATATATATACCCAAAAAATAATTGCGGACAGCAAACCATGGCTGCCAACAAACAATTTACCGGTAAGTGTTACCGTTCAACAACATATCAGTATGAACAGCCCACTACCGATGGGATATCATCGGATGCCATTGGATATCATCAGGTGCTATCGGAAATCGTGGAAAACTACAGAAGACCAGCGGAGAGCAGAGGATTACACAGGAGGCAGTAACTTGGGATACAAAACGCTTTTAATAATCGGCATTGGTGGATTCCTGGGTGCTACGTCACGGTATTACCTGTCAGGACTGGTCAGGCATGACAATTTTCCCTACGGGACCCTTCTGGTCAACTTTATAGGGTGCCTGGTCCTGGGATTGTTGATATTCTCACATATATACCAGGGATATTTTTCTGATACGACCAGGAATTTTATCGCTATAGGACTTCTGGGTTCGTTCACCACCATGTCAACATTTTCCTACGAGACCGTGCGGCTGTTCAATGAATCCAATATAATGATGGGGTATGGGAATATACTCATGAACATTGTGTTGAGCATTTCCGGGATTTATGTTGGCAGGTTCATTGTAACGTCATTAAGCATTTGAGGAGAATTAAGCAGCATTGCCTTGTTTGACACATTTGTTTGATATCTTTGGTCGATTACCATTTTTTTTCTGCATATCACCTCCAGGTTAAATAAACTGCGGATTAAACCGCAGCTAAAGTAAATTATAATAACCCCCACAGCTACTATTAAACAATGGAACACTATTTTGCCCGGGTGGTACACTATGGGAATCAGGCCGATAACCCAAATAATAATACTTTCAATCCTCACAACGCTGATCATGCTTAGCGGATGCACTGAAAACAATGATGGTCAGCCGCAGGTTGATGATAACAATTCCGGCAATGGACAGTTTATTTATGGGGACGCTGCAGTTGAAAATATAGATATAATGATACTTGAATCGTTTCCGGTGCAGGTGATAGTGAAAGCTGCAGGATACCTTCCCGATGGCTGTACCGAGATAAACAATGTCACTACAAGCAGGAACGGGAACACATTTACCATCAGCATTACAACGATCCGGCCTGCTGCTGTCATGTGCACCCAGGCAATCGTACCTTTTAATGAGACCATCCCGCTTAATGTCCTTGGACTCAAGGCCGGCATCTATAATGTGACGGTCAATACCGTAAGCGATTCATTTGAACTGCACATGGACAATGCCATTACCGAGGGCTTGGACGGAGAAGGTATGGAATTGAAAATGGGCAATACCTTTTATGTTCAGCTCAATGAGAACCCCACAACAGGATTTTCATGGATGATGGATACCACTGACGGACTTGTTGTGGTCAATGATGAGTACATTGCACCCGACCCCGGACTGGTGGGTGCGGGCGGAGTTCACGTGTGGGAGATACAGGCGGTTGCAACAGGGACGCACCAGGTCTCAGCTTTGTACAGGCGCTCATGGGAAAATGTGACCGGGGATGAGCAGATATTTGGATTTACCGCAGAGGTCATTTAATATTTCAACGGGAAAGTGTTCATTTTACCATGGATTCGGAGCCGGTTATATATCCTGTATTTCGTTCCAAATAGTGCTGCGACACGACAGTCACTGCCAAATTTTCACGAACCCACTGCCATACTCTTTACCCACTATTCTACCCATATCCCTGCGACCTTACTTCCAGCTCGTCCAGGCACACAGTCTCAGTCTGGGACACATCCCCCAATGATACCTCGATATCAAAACAATCGAACTGCTCGATACGATTATTTTTCAGGTTCAACTTCACCCCGTTGGCAGATGAATTGACATTTGAGTCCAAAGAATATATGAACACGTTATCCTCTCCATCCTCAACACCGTAAACGCTGACATCCCACCTGAAACCCACATACTCCGAAGGAAGGGTCAGTTCAATAAATGCCCACTGGTCAGTAGTATTTATGTAGCGTGAACCATTGAACCAGGTATTAACGGTCACATCGAATGTATCGATACCATTATTGTCAGGATATTTTTCCTCCAAAACATTTTCCTGATAAAACAATAAGACGAAAGCTGCTACTATGAGCAGCACACAACCCAGGGCAACCACGATCATCATTATGAACTTTTGTTTACCATCCATTCATACCAGAGATGAACGTTACAGCTAATTACTTTTGCCACCCATGATCTCTTTGAGGAACCGCCCGGTATATGAACTGCTCACCAGGGCAACTTCTTCGGGCGTACCTTTTGCGATCACGGTGCCGCCACCCTCGCCACCCTCGGGTCCCAGGTCGATGATATGGTCGGCGGTCTTGATGACATCAAGGTTATGCTCAATGATCACAACAGCGTTGCCGGCATCGGTCAGCCTGTTCAATACAGACAATAGTTTATTCACGTCATCAAAATGAAGCCCTGTGGTGGGCTCGTCAAGGATGTACACGGTACGACCCGTACTTCTGCGGCTCAGTTCAGCGGAAAGCTTAATGCGTTGAGCTTCGCCGCCGGACAGCGTTGTGGCTGACTGTCCCAGTTTAATATATCCCAGACCCACGTCCTGGATGGTCTGGAGTTTGTTCGTGATCTTGGGGATGTTCCGGAAGAATTCAAGGGCTTCCTCAACGGTCATGTCCAGCACATCCGCGATATTCTTGCCCTTGTAGGTTATCTCAAGGGTCTCGTTGTTATAGCGGCTGCTGTGACATACCTCGCACTGGACATACACATCGGGCAAGAAATGCATCTCGATGGTGATGATACCGTCGCCGCTACATGCCTCGCACCGCCCGCCCCTGACATTGAAACTGAACCTTCCGGGCTTGTACCCGCGGGCCTTGGATTCAGGAGTCATAGCGAACAGTTCCCTGATCGGCGTGAACACGCTGGTATACGTAGCAGGATTGGAACGCGGTGTCCTGCCAATGGGACTCTGGTCGATGGTTATCACCTTGTCTATCTGTCCGATACCGTCAATGCCATCGTGTTTGCCGGGTTTTGAACGTGCGCGGTGGAGCTTGTGTGCCAGTGCCTTGTTCAGTATTTCATTGACCAGCGTGCTCTTGCCCGAGCCTGAAACACCGGTCACGCAGGTCATTACACCCAGGGGGAACTTCACATCAATATGCTTCAGGTTGTGTTCCTGCGCACCCCTGAGAGTCAACCAGCCGGTCGGAATCCTGCGCCTGGACGGGATCTCAATGTTCTTTTTCCCTGAAAGATACTGCCCGGTAAGCGATTGTACGGTTTTCATGACCTTTTCGGGCGGACCTGCCACTACGACCTCGCCGCCGTGGACCCCGGCACCTGGCCCCATATCCACGATATAATCTGCAGCGAGCATGGTATCCCGGTCATGTTCCACGACAATGATGGTATTACCCAGGTCCCGCAGTTGTTTCAGCATCCTGATAAGCCTGTCATTGTCCCTGTGATGCAGTCCGATACTGGGTTCATCCAGGATGTACAGCACGCCCACCAGGCTGGAACCTATCTGCGTAGCCAGGCGTATGCGCTGTGCTTCGCCGCCTGACAGGGTGCCTGAAGCGCGGTCCAGGCTGAGATAATCCAGACCAACATCGATAAGGAATCCCAGCCTGGCATTGATCTCTTTCAGGATGCGCCTGGCTATCAGGAATTCCCGTTCATTCAATTCAATAGTAGTAAAAAAATCCGCAGCATCCTTCACAGACATGGCAGATATTATATCAATACCTGTATCCTTCACCGTGACCGCAAGGCTATAAGGTTTCAACCTCTTCCCGTTGCATTCCTGGCACGGCGCCGTGCTCATGTACTGCTGGATCTTGTCACGCATCTCTTCACTGGTGGATTCACGGTACCGCCGCTGCAGGTTATGTACCACACCCTCGAACCTGCTGTAGTGTTCCCATACACCTGGCCTTTCCTTAGGTACATACCTGAACTTTACCTTCTCGGTGGTCCCGTACAGAATAATGTTAAGCTGCTCCTGGCTCAACTCTTCGATAGGCGAGGTTATGGAAAAACCGTATTTTTCAGCAACAGCCTTCAGGGTCTGGATGTGGTACCCGTTTGGCGATTTGCCCCACGGTTCAACAGCCCCTTCCATAATGGAAAATGTGGGGTCGGGTATGATAAGTTCGGGGTCGAATTCCATGGTACTGCCCAGTCCCTGGCATTTGGGACAGGCACCCCTGGGATTATTGAACGAGAACATGGCAGGTTCCAGTGCCTCGAAACTCAACGTGCAGTGGGCACATGACAGGTGTTCACTGAACAGCATCTCACGGTCTTCATCCACAACCTGTACCATTACCACACCGCCACCCACATGCAGTGCAGTCTCGACCGAATCGGCAAGACGTTCCTTTATACCTTCTTTTATCACCAGGCGGTCGATGACGACATCGATATTGTGCTTCTGGTACCTGCCCATCTGGATATCATCTTCCAGGCTGTGTATCTCACCGTCCACCCGCACCCGGCTGTATCCTTCACGTTTCAGGTCATCGAATAACTGTTTATACTCCCCTTTGCGGTCCTGGACAATAGGTGAGAGCACGTGTATTTTGGTATCTTCAGGCAGTACCATCACGCTGTCGATGATCTGGTCAAGGGTCTGTGGTGCTATCTCCCTGCCGCAATCAGGGCAGTGCGGCACGCCTATCCTGGCATACAGCAGCCTGAGGTAATCGTGTATCTCAGTTACCGTGCCCACGGTTGAGCGCGGGTTCTTGCTGGTGGTCTTTTGTTGAATGGAGATGGCAGGGGAGAGCCCTTCTATATATTCGACATCGGGTTTGTCCATCTGGCCAAGGAACTGGCGGGCATAGGCTGAGAGGGATTCCACATAACGACGCTGTCCTTCCGCATAAATGGTATCGAATGCAAGCGAGGATTTACCGCTACCGCTGATCCCGGTAATAACGATGAATTTGTCCCTGGGCAGTTCCAGGTCGATATTTTTGAGGTTGTGTACCTTTGCGCCTTTGAGCAGTATCTTATCAAGTGCCATTTTGTAGCTCAAGATTTACCTGAACCATATTAACACTTTCAGCCAGACAATTCTGGAATGAGGGTAAAAAGCAGGAAGGTTTATTGCGAAATAAGACTAAATATTAATGGGGAATGGAAATATGAGCTATGTATGTATCTATCTTGTAGGTAATCGATGTACTGCTAGCGCGAGCCATTATTTTCCTGACGCAAAACACATTGAGAAGTATTGCCATAGTCTTGATTGCCAGAGATGTCCTGTCATGATGACGTACATAACCCGGCCAGGTATATTTTCAGATGGGTGGTAGAATAATAACGATTTTAGCCGATTTTAGTCTATTTCTTCCAGTTTCTGTTTCAATTCCCTGATACGATCCCTCATAGAAGCAGCATCTTCGAACTCAAGCTGTTTTGCTGCCTTTTGCATTCTGGCTTCCAGGTCGATCATGAGGTCCAGTATCTCCTCCTGGGACAGATCTTCAAAGAGTTGTGTGCCAATTTCTTCGTGTTTTGGTACAATGTCTTTTCGAATAGATTTGGTTATGGACCGTGGTGTGATATTGTGCTGTCTGTTATATTCCTGCTGGATGAGACGACGCCGGTTTGTTTCATCCATCGCTCTTTTAATGGAACCGGTTATCTTATCGGCATACATTACCACCCTGCCTTCCACGTTGCGGCTGGCGCGGCCGATGGTCTGGATGAGCGAGCGCTCAGACCTCAGGAATCCTTCTTTATCAGCATCAAGAATGGCGACCAGTGACACTTCGGGAAGGTCAAGACCTTCCCTCAACAGATTAATGCCCACCAGTACATCGAACTGGCCCAGGCGCAGATCCCGTATTATTTCCACCCGTTCAAGGGTCTGGATATCAGAGTGCATATACCTGGCTTTGATATCGAGTTCAGCCAGGTATTCGGTCAGGTCTTCAGCCATCCGCTTGGTCAGGGTAGTGACCAGGACGCGCCCGCCTGCATCCACCTCACGCCTGACCTCTCCTATCAGGTCGTCCACCTGTCCCTGTACAGGACGTATCGCAACTTCGGGGTCTACCAGCCCGGTAGGCCTGATGATCTGTTCAACCACTCTGGCGCTATTTTCCAGTTCAAAATCACCGGGCGTGGCCGAGACATATATGGTCTGCCCCGCACGTTTGCGAAACTCATCGATCCTGAGCGGCCTGTTGTCATAAGCACTGGGTAACCTGAAACCGTTTTGTACCAGCGCGTCCTTGCGGGCGCGGTCTCCATTGTGCATCCCCTGTATCTGCGGGAGGGTAACATGGCTTTCGTCAAGGATGGCTAAATAGTCATCAGGAAAAAAATCAAGGAGGGTATAAGGGGGTTCTCCAGGCGAGCGGCCTTCCATATGCGCGCTGTAGTTCTCGATACCGGAACAGTACCCTATCTCGCGCATCATTTCGATATCGAACCGCGTTCTTTGTTCCAGCCGCTGTGCTTCCAGAAGTTTCCCCTGGGAACGGAACCGCTCAACTTCCACTTCCAGTTCCGCTTCTATTGAGACTATGGCTTTTTCGATGGCCTCGGCAGGCATAACATAATGCCTGGCAGGGTATATTGCAGCGCACTGGAGGTCGTGCAGGGTATGACCTGTCAACGGGTCGAACTCGGTTATCCGTTCCACTTCGTCGCCGAACAATTCTATGCGCAACCCCTGGTTCGACATAGCGGGAAAGATTTCTATGGTATCGCCGCGCACTCTGAAATTGCCCTGGGTAAAGTTCAGGTCATTGCGCTCGTACTGGATATCTACCAGCGCGGCCTGGATATATTTTCGTTCGATATGCTGGCCCACATCAAGCACCAGCGTCATGCTGCGCCATTCTTCAGGACTGCCCAGTCCGTAGATACAGGATACACTTGCTACCACGACCACATCCCGCCGTTCTATGAGCGAGCGGGTGGTAGCGAGCCTGAGTTTGTCTATCTCTTCATTGATGTGGGCATCTTTTTCAATATAGGTATCTGTGGTGGGCAAATAGGCTTCCGGCTGGTAGTAATCGTAATAACTGACAAAGTATTCCACTGCATTCTCAGGGAAGAACTCCTTGAACTCGCTGTACAATTGGGCGGCGAGGGTCTTGTTATGGGCAATGACCAGGGTGGGGCGCTGGACTTTTTCGATCACCTTAGCTACCGTGAAGGTCTTGCCTGAACCAGTGACCCCGAGGAGGGTCTGGTGTCGTTCACCGGCCTGGATACCTTTTGACAGGGATTCTATAGCAGGTCCCTGGTCACCGGTGGGCTGGAATTCTGATACGACGTTAAAAGCGGGCATTTACTGGAGGATATGTTTAGGAGAGGTATTAAAAGGTAGGTTGGTAACCGGGTCATATAATTAGTAGATAGGGATTTTCTTCTGCTGAAAAAGGGCATTTGCGGATTTTATTACAAATAATTAAATACTATCTGATGTTATAACCAAAGAATGGTTACATGTTATTTCGAAAAAACAGGCACAATTCAGATAATCAAAACACTTTATGTGTGATTCATATTTTTAATAATGGCGAATGTTCCCATTAATACGTTGTACGAGGAGGATATTGTTTGTGGATAAAATCAAAATTGCAATTGTAGGTCTTGGAAATTGTGCCAGTTCCCTGATACAGGGAATTGAGTATTATAAGAATAACGACAGCAATAGTGTTAATGGACTCATGCATTGGGACCTCGGAGGTTACCTTCCTTATGATATTGAGGTCGTGGCAGCTTTTGATGTTGATAAGCGGAAAGTGGGAAAGGATGTATCAGAGGCTATATTTGAAAGACCGAATTGTACGACCGTGTTTTGTAAAGATATACCCCGCACCGGCGTAAAGGTGATTATGGGGCAGGTGCTGGACGGCATATCAGAACACATGAGCGGTTATGATGACAAAGCCACCTTTATTGTTTCTGATGAAAAGGAGGCTTCGAAAGAGGATATCGTAGATATACTAAATGCCACCAGGGCCGAGATTCTTTTGAATTACTGTCCTGTAGGGTCTGAACAGGCCACACGGTTCTATGCAGAATGTGCCCTGGAAGCCGGAGTGGCGTTTATCAATAACATGCCTGTTTTCATTGCAAGTAATCCGGAATGGGCTGCCAGGTTCAAGGAAAAAGGCATACCCATAATAGGCGATGATATAAAAGCACAGATAGGGGCCACCATTACCCACAGGACCCTGGTTGACCTGTTCAGGAAACGCGGAGTGAAAATTGACAGGACATACCAGTTAAATACCGGGGGGAATACTGATTTTCTGAATATGCTCAACAGGGAGAGGCTTGCCTCTAAAAAGACGTCAAAGACCGAATCGGTGCAATCTGTGCTGTCCGAGAGGCTCGATGATGATAATATCCATATCGGTCCCAGCGATTATGTCCCGTGGCAAAAGGATAACAAGGTCTGCTATCTGAGGATTGAAGGCAAGCTGTTCGGTGATGTGCCCATGAACCTGGAAATGCGACTGTCTGTGGAGGATTCGCCAAACTCTGCGGGAGTGGTGGTAGATGCCATCCGCTGTTGCAAACTGGCACTTGACAGGGGTGTAGGCGGGATACTGTATTCTCCATCCTCATATTTCATGAAGTACCCGCCCGAACAGCATTCCGATACTGAGGCTTACCAGTTGACGGAAGATTTCATCAACGGTGATAGAGAGAACTGAACAGGGACCTTACCCTGCCGGGCTATTGAGCTCACGAACACGACCATGTCTGGGGAACGGGAAGTTATCCTTGTCAAAAAATTAGTGAATAAACGCATCGACTGTACCTGCGGGGTGGCTGTGATGCCCATTGACCCCTCGCCTGAAGTAAGTGAGGCCATCAAGAGAGTGGCCCGGGAGTCTGGTGCACGTTTTCGTATTATTGATACCTCGGTGCATCCGGAGGTAGTTTCAAAGTATCATATCAAGGAACTGCCTGCTGTTTTGATAGAAGAAAGGGTGTACGAGGCTGATGAAGGAACGGTAAAGAGGGTGCTGGCTGAAATTACCAGCTGAAATAGAGCCAAAAATGGGGTTTTTATTTGTAAACAGGCGAATATGGTGGTTATTTTAAGACATTTTTAAGAAAATGCTATTCGCCCAATGTTTCATGTGGAAAAATACGAAAAAGGGTAATGTGCAGACCAGCGACCAGAAGATCCGTATCTACAGTACAGGCAATACCGTAATGAAATGATTTATAGCATATTTAATGGGTTATTTATTAAGGGAGAACATGAGACTTCGTAATCTAGCGATTGTGTGCATATTGGTAATATCTGCTGTTTCCGGGTGCCTATCTAATACAGAAAAGATAAACGATTACGGGAATGAGACCGAAGCTACCCAATACCAGGGTATCAAATTAACTCCTCTGAGCAGGCAGCGTAATAATGCAGTAGAAGGAACTCAATATATCGATAAGGAAACGTACAGGCTGCAAATTGATGGACTGGTGGAAAAGCCGGTAAATCTTACGTATGACCAGATACTTGCATACCCTTCAACATCCAAAGTGGTCGACATGAACTGCGTGGAAGGGTGGGGCTTTACTGCAAAATGGACCGGGGTTCTCTTCGAAACATTGCTCAACGATTCGGGTGTTCATGAAAATGCTACTGACGTGATATTCTACTGCGCTGACGGATATTCCACGTCACATGACCTCGATTTCCTGATGGATAATGATATCATGCTTGCCTACAGGATAAATGACGTTACCCTGCCTCATAGCAGAGGATTTCCTTTGCAGCTGGTTGCTGAGGATAAGTATGGGTACAAGTGGGCTAAATGGATAACCCGTATCGAAGTTACGAATGCCGAGTACAGGGGGTACTGGGAGAGCAGGGGGTACAGTGATAGAGCTGATGTAGGTGGACCTGCATTTGAAAGATGAACGGGTAACTCCGTATGAAGAACATGTGTTAAAAAGTGTTATGTATACCTCGGATGATCCCGGATACATGAAAGATGAGGATGGTGAGAAAATCTCACCAATTCCCTTTTAGATTTATTTCATGACGATCCTCGGTCATACATCAGATTTGACACTATTTTGATAGTACATAAAGTATACCTTTTTGTACTCAAGTAAATCCGACCGCAGGGAGGATTTTCTTGTACCTCATACTACAGTTATCGTCTGCGTGTCTGGGATTTCACTACTTTTCAGGCTGAAACTGAATGTACCCGTTTCATTGAAAGTGTATTCATGATATCTCATATAACTGATATCGATCGGTTCTTCCCAGAATCCATCTTCACTTATCAAATACCTATGACTCTTTTTGAGCTCACGGTTCTGCCATTTGATAGTTGTACCTGCGGGTATTATTATATCCATGGGTAATGAGAAACGATTTAGCGAAAACTGACTTATATATTCAGCAGGTTCATTTACAGGCATTGTATCGGGTCTCAGAAGTGTTTCCATTATCCCAAACTGGAACTCGCCATATTCTAAACAAGTCAATGCTTCGTCCATTTTTGAAAAATCGGTTCTGGTAGGATCATATTCTGCATAATATCCGGCGAGTCGGTATGCTTCCAATGCATGTTCATATTGTTCAACAATTATTTGATTTTCGGGAGAAACATGGAACCCTTTTACTTTTAATTGATCATCTTCGACATACTCTTTGAGGGTTTTGCCCCAATTTCCGGTTCGCATATTAATAGTGGTCTGACTTCTGATTGAACTCATAGAATCTAATGTCCATGCAATGAATTGTTCGTCATCATATGTTTCCACTACTATCGGAGTTAGGGATGTTGTATTTTTTGAAATGAATGTTGTTTCATCAGTTTTATCATCATTGATATCAGACTCTTCTGCAGGCGCAACGGCAGGTTTTCTTACATGTTCGTAAGGCTTGACATCATATTCATCAACACAACCCAAAGTTAGCATCAATAGTAAAATGACTGCTATTCCTATGATTACGTTTTTCTTTCCATTCATTTTTCTCTACCTTCTTCAAAAATATATACTATATTATACTATCCATGTTTTTGTTTAAATAAATTGTGAACAATTTAAGGAGAATGTATACGATTAACATTGACTGAACATGAAATTATTATAAGTACAGGGCTAATCAGACAGTATCGAGCAGATGTACACTATTTTAATGTCTTAATTCCAAATTATGGATAAAATTCTCATAATCAAAAAGAATAAGTACATAATGACCATAATTTATTGAACGGAAATATTTTTAAGGGGATGTCAGATGAAAAAGGAGAAGAAGTTCGGCACTCAATGTGTCCATGCAGGAGAAACACCGGATATTTCATACGGAGCACATACGACACCGATATATCAGACGTCCACTTTTGTATTTGATAGTGCCCAGCAGGGTGCTGCACGATTTAACGGTGAAGAAGAAGGATATGTATATGCCCGTGTAGGACCAAATACCCCCACACATGCAGCTTTTGTAAAAAAGATCGCTGCACTCGAAGGTGGTGAGACCGGCCAGACCTTCTCATCCGGCATGGCTGCGATAACTGCTGTTGCTCTTTCTCAACTGGAACAGGGAGACCATCTTTTGTCCACGAATGTAGTCTATGGCGGTACCTATGGATTATTTTCATCAATTCTCAGTAAGTTCGGTATAGAGGTCAGTTTTGTTGATACATCGGATCCCGGGAATGTGAAAAAGAACATACAAGAAAATACCAGGGTCATCTTTTTAGAAACACCAGCAAATCCCACCATGATAATCAGTGATATTGAAGAGATATGCACAATAGGCCACGATAGAGGTGCACTGTGTGTCGTTGACAACACCTTTGCTACTCCCTGCTTCCAGAGACCTCTGGAATTGGGTGCAGATGTCGTAATCCATAGCTGCACGAAATATATCGGTGGTCATGCGGACCTGTTAGGTGGTGTTGTTGTTGGAAAAAAAGATTTTATTGATAGCATGTCATCAATTGTTAATTCTACTGGGGGAGCTATGGGTCCCCTTGAAGCCTGGCTATGTATCAGGGGATTGAAGACCCTGCATCTCAGAATGGAAAGGCATGCCAGTAATGCTATGAAAGTTGCCGAATTCCTGGAGACACATCCGAAGATAGGGTGGGTCAGGTATCCCGGATTGCCTTCTCATCCACAATATGATATCGCTAAAAAGCAGATGAACGGCTTTAGTGGTATGATGTCTTTTGGGATCAAGGGGGGTATTGAAGCGGGACAGAACCTCATGAACAGTCTTGAATTGTGTTCACTGGCAGTTAGCCTGGGTGCAGTTGATACCCTGATACAGCATCCTGCGTCCATGACCCATGTGAATGTTCCCGCTGATGTACGAGCAGAGACGGGAATTACTGATGAGCTGGTGAGAATTTCAGTGGGTGTCGAAGATGCAGAAGACATAATAGCAGATCTTGACCAGGCGTTAGCACACCTATGAACAATACGACGGCATATGAATTATAATTTGAATTCTAGACAATTATGCTTTCCCAGCTATTGCCAATCGTATCTACCTGATATTACCAGGTATCAGTTTCCACCCCGGCAATAATCGTGCTTAATGGTTCTTGATGTTGTATTTGGATACATGGTAGATCATACGATTAGGCTGATACTGATTGTGCAGCTTCGGAGGTGAGCAGTGTACAGGGAGTTGGCAAGGTCAGAATATATAACCCAAAATCTATTTATCACATCATCTCTAATGATAAAATTGGAGTGTAATTGTAGTAGATATATAATTCTCTAGCAATGCACAGAATTGTACATACCAGGGGGTAATGTAAATGACTGTATATGAAAAGATGATACGTGAAGCCATAGCTGCACAAAAAGCCGATGTGGCAGTGGTAAAGGAAAAGCGAGGTACGAAATTCAAATTAAGTGATGTCAAGCCGTATGTTGACGTTGCCAATAAAATGAAACCTGAAGGAACCCAGAGCAAAGCTGTATTCGACCTCCATAAGGATTCGATCAACGCACACTTTGAGATACTGAGCAGCCTCACAGACACGGTAAGGCCAGAGGATGACCCGTTCGTGGAGCATTACCAGACCGGACCCATTCTTGAGATACTGTATGATGAGAAACCGGATTTCCGCAAGTCCATGGATACATTCATCAATGGATTGGACAAGGCGAAAGCCCTGATATCCAAGGAAGTGATCCGGAGATATGGCGGATTTTACGGACCCACCTGTGTAGTGGATTTCGCTCTTGTCCCCGGCAGTACCACAAACCTGGTCAACAGGATCCTCCAGAAACTGGATATAAAGGATGACCATAAACGCACTATCCTGGCATCAAAATCCTGGGGTATGAATACATCGTACGGTATCGGAGATGTGTTCGCCCATGCCCTTGAAGACGGTAAGACCGCTGCAGAGGCAGTGGATGAAGAGGTCAAGATGTTGAAATTCATCTATGATCAGCCTATAGAAGCACAGACGAAACTCATGGAGAATGCAGGACATACTTCTTTTGATGTAAGGAAATACCAGGACCAGTATAAGGAAAGGATGAAGAACACGGTAAAAGCAGCCATCGATGATGAAGTGCTTGATGCGAACATTGTGACCGTTCCTGCCTATTGTGTAGGTGACATAGCACATCATATCTCCCAATCCACCTTCAACATGTGCAAGGATGACGTGATAATGGCGGTCATCGAAGCCGAGACAGCCGTGCTGGAGAGTACATTGAACAAGGCGATACGCCAGGGTATAGAAAGTGAGTATAAGATATTGAGCCTGGCAACAGCAGCAACAGCAGCGGGAGCCGAGTACATACTTGAAAAGGACGGGTTCACCGCACCTATGGTCGTGGACCTGCTCACGAAGAGGTTCCATAATTACGTCCAGCTATATCCCACCCGGGGTGCCGCAGCAGAACTGCATAACCATGATTTCATGGATATGATCTGGCGGGGCTGGATGATACTTGAGAAAGCCCAGAGAAGCCGTAATGGCAAGAAGGAATCGCTTAAACCCAAGTCCGGTACCTATACCATCGATCTTGAACCTATTGACAAGAACGAGGTCATCATGAACCCGCAAAGATACGCATATCCAGGATGTGCCATTACTGTCCGGTTCTCAGCACTGATGAGGTTGGCCGATTACCCGTGCCTGCTCACGAGTGAGCCGGTAACCGCGACCCTGATGACCAACATCATCGCGCTGCATAAGGATAAACCCGGGGCGCCGGCCAGGGTATGCAAGCATTGCGCCTCAACATCCATTGATGTCAGGCACCAGTACTGCCAGTGGGCTGAAGCTATATGAGGAGACTATTACCATGCATTGCTATGTTTGTGCACAAAAGGGAAAAGAGACTGTTGCCATTGCCACATGCATTGTATGTGGAATGGCCCTCTGCCAGGAACACCTGATAAGGTCAGATATCGATATGTGGGAAGGGGGGTACCCGGTCCCGCGCCAGAAAGCAAAGAAAAAACTTCCGAGGATCCTTTGCCATGAATGCTATAGCGCATTAACGTGAGGTTTGATGATGGCTGAAATAGGAATCATGAAGCGCTCTCTGGCCGAGCTGATAGGCACGTTTGCCCTCGTATTCATCGGGCCCGGAGCAGCAGTGATAACATTATTACTGGCTGAGGGGCAGACCAATAAGGGTGGCTTTAATATCGGCATAGGGTATGGTGGACTGGGAGACTGGCTGGCCATAGGTCTTGCATTCGGATTTATTATAATGTGCATGATCTATGTCTTCGGTCACATATCAGGGACCCATATCAATCCGGCAGTTACTCTTGCTCTATGGGCTACCAGACGGTTCCCGGGCAAAGACGTGGTACCCTACATAGGAGCACAACTTATCGGTGCTGCTCTGGGGTCATTATGCCTGGTGGCTGTACTTGGTACAAGAGCAGCTACGATCGGTGGTCTGGGTGCAACGGCACCGTTCGAGGGTGTCACCTATTCCCAGGCTATTATCTGCGAGGCCATAGCAACGTTCTTTTTAATGCTGACCATCATGGGGGTAGCAGTGGATAGGCGTGCACCGGGCCAGTTTGCAGGATTTGCCATTGGGATGGTTGTGGCAGTGGACATTATTGTCACGGGAAATATCACAGGCTCGTCGTTGAACCCTGCCCGTACTTTTGGACCATATCTGGGAGATACACTGTTCGGGGGACCAAACCTCTGGAACTTTTTCCCGATCTATATTATTGGACCAATAGTGGGTGCCGTAATCGCTGCCTTTCTCTACGACTATATTGCAGGTTTGAAAGAAGCCGAATAAGGCTTCTTTATTTTATTTTCTGCTCTTATAGAGAAACAAATACTATTTGTAGAACTTCCTTGATGTGTGCGGGCCTGGCAGACGCTTTTTGATTAAACCGGTGATTCAGTGTTTGAATTCCCATGCAAAAGAAATGCTACTCCACTGGGAAGCAAAATAAACCTTTATCTCATGTCAATGGATTAGATTCCTGTATGGACGATAGACCAGAAGAACCTGAATCCCGGCTGTATAGTGAACGGATGAGAGGGAAGACAGGTCACAAACACCATCATGGTTCATGGGATGATATATACAAAGGAGCTAAACCGGAATACCTTCCCTGGTTTTCACCTGAGCCTGATACCGATATCATGCAATTGATCGACAAGCTTGTACCGGGCAGGGCCCTGGATATGGGCTGCGGTCCCGGTATCCATTCGATAGCACTGGCAAAACGGGGATGGCATGTAACTGCCCTGGACATTTCACCGGGGGCTATCACCATGGCGGAAGAACTTGCTAAAAAAGCCGGGGTTGATGTAGATTTCAGGGTCATTGATGTGCTCACCTTTGAACCGGATGGGAAGTTTGACCTGGTGCTCGACCAGGGGTTTTCTCCATTCACTTGAACCACCCCAGCACCCCGGATGGACGGACCTGGTGGCAGCCGCCCTGAAACCGGGTGGTATTGTGGTGGCCAAGGAATTTACCATTGATCCGGTGAACCAGTACGGTCCGGCGGGATTGAGCGAATCCGAGATGCGGGATGTCCTGGATGGGCGATTCACGGTAGAGATGCTTGAGAAGACAGAATTCTCTGTCAGGGGGTACGCGCATGATGGGCTCATCTTACGGGGGATACGTGTTTAGGTGGGAAAAGATTGTACGTGGGTCAGGATGTCGGTTTTTCCTTCCGGTTCCTGTATTCCCTGTTATATGAAGGGAAACGGGCCGTTTAAACCGGTAAATCACTTTGAGAACCCTGTGCTTCTATCAGTTTTATGGTTGCCAGGCAAAAGCAGAGCACAGTGAATGGGTATGTGACCAGCCAGCCCACCTGAAGTGCGCCCCCGACTCCATTGATGACCCATAGGACGATACCCAGTATTATTGAAAATTGCAGGTTCGCCCAGCCTAATTGATAACTTTTTGTCAGGGAATCAATGGCACCTTTTTTTTCAGATACGGCAATCGGGATGGCATACTGGAATAATATAATGAGGACCAGGCCGGGGATGATAAGGAACAACATTCCTACCATTATTGCCAGTCCTGCGATTATTGCCAGCACCCAGCTGGTGATGAAGTAATCAAATCCCTTGAACACATCTCCGATCTCTACTTTCTCTCCCCTGATAAGCATAAACGCCATATGGAATATGCCGAAGAACAGGGGCGGTGAAAATTCCCACCTAAAATTGACCCTACTGCAGCGATAATTGTTGCAACGATAAATGTGACAAACTGTTCTTTATATAATCCATACCCTTCACTCAGTATATCTTCCACTCTCACGGGTTACGCCTCCACAAATTATTGAAACCATTGGTGGAATGTTCTGTTCATTTATTTATAATTATCTGGCAGATTTTCCCCATTCTTTTAGCCCAAGTTTGACACTTAAACTTCCTTTTTTCAATAAATTCTTCTGTTTTGTCAGGAAAACCAATTTGACAGTTTAAAAAATAAAGACATAAACCTACGAAATTCCCGTATTTCGACTCATAATCAACGTATTTATCCAGTTAAAATTCGCATAAATCAGATTTTTCATCCCATTTTTCATGAAATCCACAGTAACTTTCAAATGGTTTTTCCTGACAAAACAGAAGACATTCCCGAAAAGAAAGAAGTGAAAAGTGTCAAACTTGGGTTATGCATGAAAAAAAAACCATAAAACAGATTTTGTTTATTTTTTCACCGAAATTGCTGTTGGTTCAATGGTGACCTCTGATTTCATGGAATTAGCGGCAATGCAACGCTTTTTTGCATGCTCCAGCATCCGCAGGATCTGTTCTTCGGACTCCTCTGCTTCGACTCTGGGCCTGAGGACTATTTTTGTGAACACCCTGAGTTTATCTACTTTTTCCAGGGTCCCTGTTGCAGTGGATTCATAGGAAATTAGGTTCACTCCCATATTTGCAGCTGTTCCTAAAAACGTAGTCATGAAACATACGTTGGCCGCTGCCACAAACAGGTCTTCAGGTGTTATTATCCCTTCATGTCCGCCGAATTCCGGCGGAGTAGCCACAATAATCTCAGGCTTTCCCTCCTGAAAAAACGAGACCGTTCCCATTTTCTCACGACCCCACCTGAGGGAACTTTCATAAAAAAGCATATCTTCTACCATGTCAATTCACTACACAAATTATATCCTGAAAAATCTTAATACTTTTGGAACAACCATGAATGACACAATATCTCGTATTCCCCTTCACCTTTATCATGCAAACCAGTGCGACCCAAAGAAATGCACTGGCAAAAAGCTGGCAAAGTTTCACCTTGCACACCTGCATCGTCAGGCCGGCAAATTACCGAGAGGTGCAATATTTCTCGATCCAATGGCACAACAGGCCCTCTCGCCAGCAGATAACTATAGCCAGGGGATAATTGTGCTGGATTGTTCATGGGAAGAGGTCGAGCGTGTTTTCCCCACCCTGCAAAAACTCAGGCTTGAGCACAGGGCACTGCCGTATCTGTTAGCTGCAAACCCGGTAAACTACGGAAAACCGTTTAAGATGGGGACTGTAGAAGCTTTTGCCGCGGCTCTGTATATCTATGGGTATAAAGGTCAGGCCATGGAGATATTGGACAAGTTCAAATGGGGCCACACATTCCTGGAACTGAACTATGAACCGCTTGAAGCATATTCAAAAGCCAGGGACAGTCGTGAAGTGGTCAAAATCCAGTATGAATTCATGTAATAGTAGAATACTGGCGTTCATTGTATATTCTCTAAAAAGTCTCGCAATTCAATACATAACTTATTTATGCATGCCTTATTATAATACGCTCGATGGATAAGCGAATAGACTCATTGAAAAATGATACTACATTCATGTTAAGCATTATATCCATTATAGCAATATTCATACGAATAATACCTTTTTCAAAAATCTTTATCAATGGTACTGTTGCCATAATTGGATGGGACCCCTATTACCATATGAGAAGGATTTTTTTTACTGCTAATCATTTTCCTGATACTATCACGTTCGATTCATATCTCAATTATCCGTATGGGCTGGAGATCGGGTGGCCTCCCCTGTTCGACCAGGTCATTGCATTCATCGCACTACTGAACGGCCATGGCTCTCCGGACCCGTTCATCGTCCAGACGACAGCGGCAATTTTCCCTGTCATTTTAGGGATTATCGTATTCATACCACTCTATTTTGCCGTATCAATGATCTTTGACCGCAACGTTGCATTAGCAAGCGCGTTTATCCTTGCAATTCTCCCGACAAACATTAATTATTCAATGCTGGGGTCAACAGACCACCATATTGCAGAAGTATTTTTATTAATTACATCATACGCATTTGTTATCGCTGCTCTTAAAAGTCCTCGTCATAAACGTCTTTCATTATCGCGTATTCCGAAAATCGGTCAAGGCAAATCCCTTTCACTCCAATTTATTTATGCGATATGTGCCGGCTTCTTCCTGGCAGTAGCCTTATTTACCTGGATAGGTGCTCCGATATTCATTGGCATTATTTCACTTTATGTGGCATTACAATACACAGTTGACTTGAAAAAAAACAGGCCTTTGCCAGGTCTTAATAACATTTTCATCCCGGCTTTATGTGTTACCCTTGTGTTAACAATCTTTGGAGTAATAAGGTCTGTTCGACCGGGATTGGAGATGAGTCCGATACACATCTCCTGGTTCCAGGTCTTATTCGTTCTGCTCATTATCCTGTCAGTATTTGCATTATCTTTCCTCGCAGGATTTGTTTCATCAAAAGGATATGGTTGGTGGAGTTTCCCGTTCATTGTAGCAATTTCAATGGTTATCATCTTTTTTGCACTTCACCTTTTCTCGCAATCAACATTTGGTTCACTGAAATATGGAATTAGTTATTTACTTGGGTATGGAGACGTATTATCAACAATTGCCGAAGCCCAGCCTTTAATTCAGGGACCGCAACAAACACTCAATACATTATTCGCTTTCTTTGGTTCAAGTATATTCTTTGCCATTCCGGCTTTACTCCTGTTCGTACAGAAAATGTTCAAGGAAGAGCATCCACCTGAATTGCTTTTCTTTGCATCCTGGACTCTTGTTATCTTGATCCTTTCATTGTCACAGATACGTTTCGTCAACCAACTTTCTATTATTGTTGTGATATTGGCAGGATATTTCATTATCTTCAGTATCAACGTGATCAATTCATTCAAATATTCAAATGTATTGAAACTCACCGGCATTGCTATACTGCTCTCGGTTGCCATCATACCTACTGTGTATTCAGGGTATCAAATAGTGGCAAATCCGCAACTTCCTCCGCAGGATTGGGTAGATTCTATGGAATGGTTGAAAAAAAATACACCCGAAACTTCATACTATGACAATCCCAATATGATGCCAGAATATGGCGTGATGAACTGGTGGTCGTATGGTAATTGGATCCTGTATCTTTCAGAACGTCCTGTAGTGGCAAATAATTTCCAGGCAGGTATGGAAGATGCAGGGCGCTTTTTCATTGAATCTGATGTATCCAGGGCAAGAGCGATACTGGATGCCAGGAATGTCAGGTATATCATTACGACAGGCGAAATGGTGTACGGGAAAAACGAAAATATTGCACTGGCTGCAGGTGAAAATCCTGCTGAGTATTCTGTACGCAGCGATATGTTGAAAACTACTACAATGTATAGATTGCACATTGGTGATGGTTCAGGACTGGGTTATTATCGTTTATTGTATGAATCTAAAAGTCCACAGATATTCCTTAAAAATGTTAAAATATTTGAGTATGTAAAAGGTGCGAATATCATCGGGCAGGCTTCACCACATGAAGTGGTGCTGGCATTCACCAATATTACGACGAATCAAAATAGGGTTTTTACCTATTTTAATTCAGTGGAAGCTAATGAAACTGGGTGGTATACTATTTCGGTGGCATATTCTACGACTGAGTCAGCATTTGTAAGGAATAAAGTAGAACCGTATAAGGTTATTAATTCTAAAAATATTCTGATAGACGAAGTATCAGTGAAGGAAGATGATATAATTCATGGCAGAAATGTTGTTTGATGAAATGTAATCTTTCCCATTTGAATAATATTATGTTTTTTTCCTGTAATCCCTCAATCCAATAAGGAATCAAGAACAAATATCAGTTATCGATTTTTTTCTTTTTTATTCAATTCAATAAAAGCTTCTCTGAGTTCATGGTGAATGTTAAACGGAAGTTGGCCGTTGACTTTGTATGAACACCAAATATAATATCCTATGATATAAAGGCCTAAAAGCAGAAATAAAATACCTAACAATTCCGTGATATCGAATATCGAATTAAGAAATATTGAGGTGATCGGAACTATAATTATCGGAGCGAAACCAATGACCCATGCGTCTTCAAAGTGAAAGATCTTAAATTGGTTGGTAAGGAAGAACCACCATCCAAAAAAGATAATAGGTATAACATAAGGAACTACAGTAATAAGCCGTGTGACTTCAATAAAATAGATAAAAAGGGATAAAGTAATTAACACAAGCAAGATATTTCGTACGACGAAATTATCTGAAATACCGGCATTTGATGGCGAATGGCTTTTCCCTTGAACGTGTTCCATTTCAGATTCTATATTTTCAACTTTATTTAAGAGCATTTTCAAATCTATAGAAAAATCCTTGACTTCCACCTGCGTCTCAGCTAGAACATTGACCAGTGGGCCCAAACGTCTATAAATACCATTTTCGAACGATGAATCTAAAAGTTCATCCAAATAAAGAACCTTTCGGTAAATTTTAACTGCATAAATGAGAGTGAAACCTCCGATAAATAAAAACAGTGTTCCAACTATCACATCAAGGATAATATTGGAGATAAAGCCTGAAATAACAGAAAAAAATGACCATATTATTAAAAAAACTGCCGCTATTATCGTACTGTAGAGGCCGATTTTTTCTAAAGTCGTTAAATGGTTGGCCATTTTACCTCGATGAAGGTCTTGAATATTAACGTAATCACATCAGCAATTGTAGGGATACCCCCTGCCTCTTTTATTGGAGCAGGTGAAATCTCAGGTGATGTTTCCAACAGTTTTACAATCTCACTGTCAGGTTTATTTGAATAACTCAGCCCGTATTCACCATGACAAAGAACACATAAACTGCTCAGGTTCTCATGCGACCCATGTGGACCATATGGATGGCAAATACTGCAATCAGTAGTATTCGGCCTTATCAATCGCTCTTTTTCCACATGGCAGACTTCACATTTTTTATTACTATGAAGTATGTGGATATCATTATCCCCTAATTGGTCAACTATTCCGACATGGCATCGGATACACGGACTATTCCCGTGTATCTGCTGTACTTTCTTGATATCAATTTCCATATCCCATTGATTGTTTTCCAGATAATGACATTTACAATTGATTCCATAAGCCCTCTCGATCTCTATGAGCGAAAAATGGCATTGAAAACATTTTGCTCCACTATGACGTAGGTCACCTGACCACCCGGGTCTTTCATAGGGGAAGGTATATTCAGGGGCGTTTTTTTCATCAGTGACTGCTGATGAAGAAGATACTTCCTGTACCACAAATAGTGAAATGAATATTATTAGAACAATTAATGTGGAACCCGGTTTCTTCATGATGCCTCTTACTATAATTGCATAGATTAAATATAATTATATCCATATATACATGAATTGATGATATAAATTATTTGAGGACTATTAACCTTTTCATTATACAGGTTTGTGAAATGTATTTTATTGAGTTTCATGCAATACGTACCATATGAGTCTAATGTTATATGATTCTACCAGATATCCGGAACAAATCCTGGGTTTCAAGTACCTGGTATCGCAAAGGAGTGTTTTTTTCAAAACAACGTGAATCGATATATTTATCAATGTGATTTAATAATTCTAATGTGTGAAAACCAGATATATCATAATTGCGGGACTAGCTGTTATAATAATATTGATCTTTGGTGCAAATTTATTTGACTTTTCAGAAAAAGTGCCGGTAATTAAAGCGAAATTTGAAATTATCGAAGTTGATAATGAAACTATAATTATCGATAGATCGGTCGAACAATCTAAAACCACCTATTTAAAACGACCCAGATCAGAATTACAGGAATATCCTTTATTAACCTCGCATGCAGCTATAAATGGAGTTTATTATAGCGATTGGGGTATTACTCAATATAATGGTCCTGGGGAATATGAAATTCAAATGGGATTTCGGGAAGGATATTATCCTGTATCGAATGATTATGTTATGGTGATCTCTTATCTCTATGATGAGGAAGGGAATGTAATACTGAAAGATAAAATTGATTATTATTGGGAATAGAACAACAATATTTTTAGAATATTATATATAATTATTTTACATTGCAGATTTCGCACTTTTAATAAGTATCAAGCATCTATCAAGTGTAATTTGATTTACTGTTATATACATATCGGAATTTATATAATTATATAGCTTTCAGAAAAAAACGATACATATATATGCTTTGAAACAAACAATTAGCCATTAATTGGGATTCATCCCAAACGGAATAGGAGAATTATTATGAATAAGATTGGACTCGTATTAGCAGCTGTAATAGCTGTTGGAATGTTTGCCCTGCCTGCCACATTGGCATACTTTGATGGGCAGCACGTATTCGTATCTGGTTCTGATGTGGATTGTGGTAAATGTCATACTGCAATTGCTGATGAATTCTATTACGCAAATAGAGGTGCCGATGGTGGTGTAGTTGGTCCTCACGCAACCAACATGGTTTGTACGGACTGCCATGTCACTGTACTGATGAATGGTAACAGTACAAGTACTGTCTATCAGAACCCTGCTGCCAAGGAGGGTCACGCATCAACAGCTGTTGAATGTATGGATTGCCATGACAGCAATCAAACATCTTATGCTAAACAGGCTGGACAATATGGTAACCATGACATCACTGATCCCACCGCAGCTCACTACGATTTCTATGCTGCCGCTCTTGCAAACGAGGACACAACACTGAGAAATGGTGCCAATGAAGCTTGTATTGCATGTCATACCCATACCGCCGTAACTATTGTTTGGGTATCAACAGATGGCAATATGACCTATGACCAGGCTACTGGACATTTCTCACAGAACGCCAATCCAGGGAACAAAGTAAACGCAACATATTAGAGTTTTGAATTGTTACCTAACTCTAACAACAATTGGTTAAGGTTTTTTGAACCTTAACCGATACCTTTTTTTTATGATTATTTATATTATACTTTCCTCGATTTTTCTGATTATTCTATTCGGCTTTTTTTACAATCAACATCATAATGGTAAACTGTATCTCCTTCCTTTAATTTTCATCCAGGACCGGTACAAAAAGAATTCAACAAAAAAACGTATTGAACAGATACGTTCAAATTGTCATACCCCTGATACGACATTTACCTTGATTGGTAATTTTGGGTTCATTGCAATTTGTATAATCCTGGCATATGTCTTTCTCTCCCATACACTATTGTTCGGTGCAGTAATGACCGGGAGCATGACCGGTACAGTTGATAAAGGTGACCTTATTTTTATGACCTCTGTAGGTGAGGTAGAAGTAGGAGATATCATAATGTTCAATTCTCCGGATGTACTGTATCCCGTGACTCACAGGGTCTATGACATCACTCCGTTCGGTATAACAACGAAAGGAGATGCCAGGAACCTTCCTGACAGTTGGACTATCCAGAATGAAGATGTACTTGCCCAAGCCGTTTTGATATTTGAAAAACCCATTGTCATCCCTGATGCAGGTAATTATTTCATTGTCGGGGATGAATTCGAAAGAAAATCAACCATTGATACAGAATACGGAGATGAATATGCCATTGCCAAAAAATTCTTTAGTATGATACGCTCATATGGAGTAGTAATATTTATCATAGTACTGTTATATTCAGTGTTAGATCTATTCAAAGGCGGTTGAATTGAAAAAACTGATATTACTTCTCATTGCCATAGCATTCATTGCCACCCCCAACACCATTTCTTACTTTACAGGTCAGCACACTTTTGAATCAAAAAGTTGTATGGCCTGTCACAACAGCATAGAACTGGATGTCAAACAGGGGACTACTCTTATGGCAACATTTGATTGTATCCAATGTCATTATTATATTTCAATTTCCAATTCATCCGTTCAAGGGCATTCTACCGTCAATAATGCATGTATTGATTGTCACTTAAATGTCGGGGACCAATTCATTTCAAAAAATGATTCTCATAAGAATTTTTATCAAGCTGCGATCCTTGATAATTCCATGTTATCCACAAATGAAGCCTGTCTTATGTGTCATAGTGATATCAATAAAAGTTTTATTTTTTCAAGGCCTGAATTCATAGAATACGAAGTAATGAATGATAGCGGTACCTGGACGGTCCAGAATTTACTGGAAGGAGCTACAGTGAACAATAATATCAATTTTAACAGCAATAATGGAACACACACCATACTAAGTGGAGCTGATGTGGGTTGCACAAAATGCCATACTGATATCACCACTGCGATAGGTACAGGTGGTCATTATCCTGTAAACACCACGTTCCACTCGGCTTCATCGACCTGTGCCCTTTGCCATGATAACTATGACCAGGTACAACTCGTCCAGCATGTATCAAATTCATCCACATGTATTAGTTGCCATTCTACCCATAATGGAAGTATTATCAATTCAATTAACAATTATCCTATGAACGTTAAAGGAAATATTTGTCTTGGATGTCATATGACATCTGCTCCCTATTTACCGGCAAACAATACCATAACAAATTTTAAAGTGTATCTTGAACCTGGTTCAGATGTCATTATAACATGATTGATAGTGAATTCAAGGTAATTGAAAGACAAGAAAATCCCTCCTACGGTCGGATTACCTTGAGTTTAGAAAGTTATACTGTATTTACAATTAAAAAATAGTAACAATTGATTGTTATTTTCTTTTTTTATTAAGTTGTCTTGATATCATCACCAATGCAAAAATGACGAAAAATCCTGAAATCGATGGAATTGAAAAACCATTATCACTATCAGTTTCATTTATTGCATCACCAGGATTAACTGGGGATTCTGCATCCTGAACAACAATTACTTTCTTAAATTCCTTGCCCTGGATTTTTGCCTGGAATATTCCCGGAGTTTCCATCGATACATTAAAACGAACGACTTCAGATTCTCCATAGGCTAATGTAACATTCCTGGTGGCCTTTACTTCATCATTAAGCAATAAGACCACTGGTCTGGTACCATTCTCACCTGTATTGAACACTCCGACAGAAATCGTTACGTTTTCGCCTTTATAATATTTTATCCTATCTGCCTGAAGTTCATTATAAATGAATTCCGTAGGTTTTACAGGAATTATTTCAACTTCATAACTCACGTTCTTTGAGCCTAATTCCAGGTTATTAATACCCGGTATAGATGAAATAACGGTGAAATATACTTCATTTATCTTGTTGGGCTGCAAATCGAAACTGACATCGCCCAGTTTTTTTCCATTCAATACCAGTGGAATACTATCCTTAACAATGTTGGGATTTTCATTCGCAATTAAGACTTTCACATTCACATCTGATTCAGGTGGTACATGCTCGGGCACAATGATCTCTTTGACAAAATACGGCTTTGCCGAGCTGTCAATGATGATCTTGAGTTCTTTTTCAACTACTTCAGCATGACTGCGGGGGATCAACAAACCTTCATCGATCAAAGTGTCTTCATCATAGGTTGAAAAGAATTTTTCCAGATGATTGACCTCTTTATCACTCATCCTTGGATCGATGGGTGTAATAAACTTTTTCGTAGTATATGTATAGTTCGTTCTATCCATCTGGTATATCTTGATAGTATATTCTCCATCTATCCACTCGGGAGGTATCTTCTTTGAAAAAAAAGCTGACGTTTCTTTACCATACGTCCTTGACCTGTCCTTTTGTATCTGGATATGCACAGGATTATCGTTCGGGTCCTTTATTACTAATAGGTAATCATAAGCAACGATACGATTATAATTATAGAGAAGGTTCCTGTGCGAGTATACATTAATAGTACTGCCCGGTACAAACACAGTATTATCGCGGAGTGTTTTTCCGTCAGAAAGCGTGAAATATAATGTTTCGGTGTAGTCCGTAGCATCAACTAATGGTGCTAATAGTATCAGTATGAACAATATTCCAATAATTGCTGATTTTATACTCATATCTGGTAATTGGCATTAATAAATTATGAACGCATAAATAGATATTGTTTTGAAAACATCATTTATATGATTATCATCATACCAATTTATGCAGTCTATTGTACCTGTTTATATATTAAATTATATAATCGTATAGATTACATAATTATATATGTATTCCGATTAATTTGAGATACGTGGTAACATTATCTCATTACAAAAAAAAATGCCGATGATAAACCCTTTACCAGGTCTATCATCCTTATCTAAACCTGGTAGTCCTTCATTCCGGGAGCCTGTTTCGGCCCTTTACTACCGCTGGAAGCTATCATATCATCAATGCGGAGTATCATGTTGGCTGCCTCGGATGCCGAATCAATTGCCTGGAGCTTCACTCTCAAAGGCTCTACCACACCAGAGACCTTCATATCTTCTACCCTGTTCTTAAAGACATTCAGCCCGGCATTCTTTTCCCCTGCCTCATGCCTGCTTTTAAGTTCCACAAGTTTATCAATAGAATCAAGACCACTGTTCTCGGCAAGGGTCTTGGGAATTATTTCTACTGCCTCGGCAAACCTTATCACTGCCAGTTGTTCCCTGCCCTTCAATGTAGCTGCATATTCCTTTAGCCGTAATGACAGTTCCACTTCAGGTGACCCACCGCCGGCTACGACCCGCCCGTCCTCAATGACCACACCTACCACGCGCAGGGCATCGTTCATGGCCCGTGCAAGATTATCCACCACCTGTTCGGTGCCGCCTCGCAGGATAATAGATACAACCTTTGTATTGGGACAATCACGTACAAATATCATCTCGCCGTTACCCACCATTTTTTCTTCGACCAGCCCGGCATTACCCAGGTCGTCCGGAGTAATTTCGTCAAGATTGGTAACAATCTTACCGTTCGTGGATTGGGCAAGCAGTTTCAGGTCCTTCTTCTTTACCCTGTGAATAACAAATATACCGGCCTTGGCCAGGTAGTGGCGCGCCATATCGTCAACAGCTTTCTGGCAGAACACTGCATTAGCCCCGCTGTTGATCACTTTATCCACCACGTCCTTCACCATCCGCTCTTCCTGCTCAATAAAAGCCCGGCGCTGTGTTGTACCTGTCAGGGATATCTCATTCTTGAATTCCATTGACCGTACATCAATGGGCGTGGCAAGTATTGCAATTCTGGCATTATCGACCCTGGTGGGCATGCTCTGGTGGGTACGGGTCCTGTCAATGATAAGTCCTTCTACCAGTTCAGTATCGTCCACACTGCCCTCCACCCTGCGCTCCATCATAACATCCTTAATATCTACGGTCTTTTTTCCGTTTGCATCAGTTTCAGTAATAGCGCGCACGGCCCTGACCACAAGTGGTGCAATGATATCCGTCGCAGATTCCGCACCTTTGCCCGTAAGCGCCGTCTCGGCTATCTTAACCAGGGTATCCACATCGTCTTCGGTCACCTGGATTGATATGCCTTCCAGAATGCGGTGTGCCTCAATAGCAGCCATCCGGTATCCTTTTGTAATAGTCGTGCTGTGCACGTTCATATCCAGCAGTTCTTCTGCCTTTTCCAGCAGTTCTCCGGTCAGTACAGCAGCTGTGGTGGTGCCGTCGCCCACTTCGTCATCCTGGGTTTTTGCGACCTCTACAACCATTTTGGCTGCAGGATGCTTGATATCCATTTCATCCAGGATAGTTGCGCCGTCGTTGGTAATGGTAACCTGGCCTGCAGAATTCACCAGCATCTTATCCATACCCTTTGGTCCCAGGGTGGAACGTACTGCCGATGCAACCACTTTTGCTGCCATGATATTACCCCTCTGGGCATCTCTACCTGTAGTCCTTTGTGTCCCCTGTCTGAGGACCATTATTGGCTGACCGCCTAACTGTGCTGCCATGTGATAATCTCCATTATAAATAATATTTGATTGTAATTAACTAAGTAACGGATTTCGCATTTCGTATGTTTGAAGTTCTATATTTACGTTGTGGTACGTTCAATCTCAACATTGTATACCTTTTCCGGATTCTCCTTGTGGATTTTCCAGAAAACCTCATCTTCCCACTCATCCACCAACGCAAGCGTCTTTCGGGGTATGGTCCTGGCACCCAGCACTGCACCGGGACGCTGTGGGTCGTCAATATAATCCGTTTCCATCATGAACCTGTCCCCCTGGACCAGTGCCTCCTCTATCATCCCTTTACCGGCAAGTACGCCCGGCCATATACCGCACTTTGCAAATTCAGGTATCATGGGCGGTGAGAAATGCTTCACCACTTTTTCAGGGGAAAGTCCGGCTTTTCGTGCCATGCACGCCAGCTCATGTACGCCCTCAGGAGTTGCGGTTTCGGTATGCAATTGCACAGGACATCCTGCGTCCCGTGCCAGTTCCATAGCGTAGACCAGTATCATATTTGAAGCATCCCACAAAGCAGGTTCAACCTCATAATGGGGACGACCCGATTTCATACCCACGGCAAGCCCATCTTCTACATATCCGGCGGCAATCTCAAGACCAGACCGCATCAACTCAATAGTCCTGTCCAGACCAACCCTTCCATACATCTTGGTAATGGCAGCAGGATGTACGCCAAGCACAGGAAAAGCTGTCACACCGATCCTTTTAACAGCTTCTGCCATTTCGATGGTTTCATCGAACACCAGTCTGTAATCATCTGGCTTGTTTATGGTTACACCTATGGTCCATGAAGGTTTTGAAACTAAAAAAATATGGGTGCCGCCTGCGCGCTTGAAAGCTTTGGCGGCCTCTGTACCCTGACAACGGTGGTCAAGGTGCATGTGATGGTCAGTAATTGGAAATGTGTGACCTGAATTCACATCAATCCCAGGCTATCCAGTTCCTCTACGATTTTATCAACAGCAGCGTGTGCATCTTCTGGTTTTTTTCCGCCGGTTACCACAAGTTTGCCTGAACCGAACAGGAGCATGACCACCTTAGGGACTGCTAACCGGTAAACCAATCCTGGAAACTGTTCAGGTTCATATTCGATGTTCTCAAGTCCCAGTCCTATGGCAATAGCGTTGAGGTTAAGAACTGTACCCAGGTCAGCGGAGGCAACAATATTTTGCACCGTTATCTCTGGATTGTCCATTACCTCGACTCCCATATTTGTCAGTTCATTGAATACCTTTTTCAGGCCGTTATGGACATCTTCAATACTCTTTGCACCGGTACATACGATCTTTCCGCTCCCGAATATCAGGGCCGCAGTCTTTGGGTCCTTGGTTCTGTAAACCACCCCGGGAAAACGTTCTTTATTATAATCTGCACCTTCAAGTTTCATGGTTATTTTGGGCAGGTCTAGTGTGGTACCAATAGCGGTGGAAGCTACAACATTTTCTATCTTAATAGTCTCTTTTGGGTCATCAGTATTAGCCATGATAATCACTACCTTCATATAGGGAATTTAAACCTTTATATAGTTTAAGTAGTAATGTAAATTGCCCGAGGAGAAATTATCGTTATTAGAATCTGTTTTTGTAGCAAAAGGCGGAATGCATACCACCCTTGTAAAGCAGTATAAGCAAAGACTAAAAAAATATGACCTTTACGATGAAATCCCAAAATAGTATACGCACAGGGCGTTCAGGTTCGCAGAGGGTTATTATTTTTCTCTGAGTCTCTTTGCGCACTCTGCAATTTTCCCTAAACGTCCGGAAAATCATAAAAGGTCTTTATTTTACCCTACCGTATCACCGAAATAGAATGCGGTTATTGTCAGGTCCTGGACATTTATTGTTCCATCCTGGTTCACATCCCAGCGTGGATACGGTTTTTCTATTGATGCACCATATTTTTGGCCAATTATGGTTACATCCAGAATATTTACGATACGGTCCTCATTCACATCCCAGCGGGGATGCACATCATTTATAGTAATGGTGTGCAGATGGGTAACCTGGTTAGTCCCATCACTAACCGTAATATCAATGATATGGATGCCTGAACTTGAGTAGCCGGTTTCCCAGGTATAGTTTGGATTTGTGCTGCAGGTGACCCCATCGATCTTTATGACATAGGTCAATACATGGCCATCCACATCGTTTGCGGTAACGTTTATATTGACCGTACTCAACTCATCAAAGACCGATGCATCTGCTGGTTCGAAGACAGTAATGACCGGGGGATGGTTCACTTCATATACAGTGATAGTAACGGCTTGCGAGTCGCCAAAGACGCCATCACTTACTTCAAAGGTAACCACATAGGTGCCTGCCTGCCCATCACCAGGAGTCCAGGAGAAAGCTCCTGTGACAGCGTCAATGCTGGCACCATCTGGCAGATTAGTAGCAGAATATACCAGGCGGTCTCCATCCTCATCAGAAGCGCTGATAGTAAAAGTAAGCACAACCTCTTCATCAATTGATCTCGCACCGATGGAACCCATCACTGGCGCGTGATTAACTGCATTTACAGAAATCGTCACCACTTCAGAATCGCTAAGGAAGCCATCAGTAACAGTAAAGGTAACCACATAAGTACCTGCCTGACCATCTGCAGGAGTCCAGGAGAAAGCTCCGGAAGCAGTGTTGAAACTGGCGCCTGCGGGAATACTGGATGCAGCATATACAAGGCTATCGCCATCCACATCAGACGCGCTGATAGTAAATGCTATGGCATTTTCTTCGTCAATAGATTTTGCGCCTATTAAACCCAGCACCGGAGCAGTGTCAACAAGAACTGATGCATTCGTGATAGTATATGGTGCAGCAGTTGAATTAAAGTCGCTGATTATCACTTTGGTGAGGTTTAGGTTAAGATAGCCTGTAGTGCTGCCCGCGGTCATGGTGACCGATGCAAATACACCCGGTAACGACACATTCGTATTGCCAAGGATTGAACCATAAACATTCGTTACTGTTCCTGTGGAATTGTTGATAGTGCCGCTGTTGAACAGGGTGTTTGCACCGTCCTGATCTAAGAAATTACCTTCTGTAACAGAGTTCACACGTGCCAGCGAACTATCATAGAGTAAATTTAATTGAGCACCGTTCATAGGGACTGCCGGGGTTATGGGTATTGTCAGTGTAAAAGTCTGACCAGGGATTATCTGGCTGGATGAAGGAACAACCGAAATAATACTATCTGATGTTCCGGAAGCTGTACCAGGGGTGCTTATTCCTATAAGGAATAAGCCAAATACAATCATAAAGCCAATTATTCGTATTCTGTGCAAATTTCGTTTTGTTTGAACGCTAAGGTGGTTCATAAGCAATACAGTGTATGGCCACGCATATATGGGATATGTAATCAATTCAGCATGATATGTTCACATAATCTCTGAAGTGTGATTATATCGAATATTCAATGATTACGTGAAATATTTATTCAAAAAAAGGAGCATCCTTATTTAGTTAAATGTCACAGGATATCAAAAATCAACATGGCATATTTTTCGACACTGTTTAGATCCATCAATAATTATTACCTCTAAACATGACCATAATTTTTACTTTCACGGCTAGAAGTAATATTGGGAACATTCGTACTCTTTGTGTTCATGGTATACGTGATTGATATTGTTAATAAGTTCAACCTCTCATTCGTATATTAACATATTACTGGTTACTTCCACATGTTTGTTAGCAGCCAGGATCAACTCGTTTCCAGTATTCTCAATGAATGAGATTATCTCAACCTTAACCCCTTTTGATTGAAGTGCATAAACCAGAGGTACAAAGTCACTATCACCTGTTAATATAACCATTATATCCACTTTGTCGGCAAGTGCAAGGGCATCAATGGCAATTTGCATATCCCAATCTGCCTTGATGGAACCGTCAGGAAGTTTGCGCGGTTTTTTGGACTTTACTTCAAAACCCAGTTTTTCCATGGTATGAACAAACTTTGACTGGTCAATTCCTTCAGGCGAGACATTGTATAGTATAGCCCTGGTGATCAACCTGGAGTTCATTGAATCTATGAGCGCACTATAGTCCGGTTTCGCACCCCTGGTTTTTGCTGATAAGTATATGTTCTGGCCATCTATCAGTATGGCTGTTCTTTGTTGAAAATTGTTTTTTATGTCATTCATACTATTGCCAGTGCAATTTATGTTTCCATGACTCATTTATACTTTTGGTAATACCATTTATGTTTTTTATGACTCGTTTATACTTTTGTGTCATGGTGCTATGATTTGGGAAATGTCCTGAAATACAGGTTTCATTTTCAGGTATTGAAACATAGGAACTATTTCAGCACTATCCTGTAACATCGAAACATGATAAACAGCAAACACTTATTACCCTTAATTTTCAATGTTACTATCGGGGAATCATTGTGCAGGAGTATAAATTACTGATAAATGGAGAATGGGTTGGCTCATCAACAAATGATACTTTCGATGACATCAATCCCGCAACGCTGGACAAACTTGCATCATTTCAGGTTGCATCCAGCGACGACGTATCACGTGCTGTCACATCAGCACAGGAAGCTTTTACGACCTGGAGCGAGACACCGCCCCCTAAACGGGCATATATACTCTTCAAAGCAGCCCGCATCCTGGAAGAGCGAAAAGAGGAACTGGCAAGACTCCTCACCCGGGAAATGGGGAAGGTCATATCAGAAGCAAAGGGCGATATCCAGGAAGCTATAGACATCACCCTGTATGCTGCCGGTGAAGGCCGCCGCATGTTCGGTGAGACCACCACTTCTGAATTGAAGAACAAGTTCTGCATGACCATACTGCGCCCCATCGGCGTCATCGGGATGATAACACCCTGGAATTTCCCCATGGCCATCCCGGCCTGGAAAGTGATGCCCGCACTGGTGGCCGGAAATACTATCGTCATGAAACCGGCAAGTGACACCCCGCTATTGACCATCCGAATGGTGGAAGTGCTCATGGAAGCAGGACTTCCACCCGGGGTCATCAACCTGGTGTTCGGGCCCGGAAGTACCGTGGGAAGTGCCATCGTCCATCATCCTGATATCAGGGCCATATCCTTTACCGGCAGCCTGGAAACCGGGAAATGGATCGTGAGCGAGTGCGGCAAGGAGATGAAACGGGTATCTGTGGAACTGGGCGGTAAGAACCCCATCATAGTCATGGACGACGCAGACCTGGACCTTGCAGTGGATGGCGTTATCTGGGGTGCGTTCGGTACCACAGGCCAGCGCTGTACCGCAGCCAGTCGGGTCATCGTACATGAGAAGGTTAAGGCTGCATTCACAGACAAACTGCTGGCCCGGACCAGGGCACTTAAACTGGGCGACGGTCTGCTTCCTGAAACCGACATCGGCCCGGTCATCAACCAGTCACAACTGGATAAGATAGAGCACTATGCACGCATAGGTCAGGATGAGGGGGCCGTATTGCTAATGGGCGGCAAAGTGGCCGAACCCGGGTTACCTGGCTACTTCTTCGAGCCTACCATCTTCACGGATGTGGGCCAGGATATGCGCATTGCCAGGGAGGAGATATTCGGCCCCGTAGTGGCCCTGATATCCGTATCCGGACTCGATGAGGCCATTGAAGCTGCCAACAATACCGCGTACGGCCTGTCATCATCAATATATACCAGAGATATGACCAGCGCATTCCGTGCCATTGAAAAGATAGACGCAGGAATTACCTACATCAATGCATCCACTATCGGTGCCGAAGTACACCTGCCTTTTGGTGGTGTGAAGGGAACCGGTAACGGTTTCAGGGAGGCGGGAACAGATGCGATTAAAGAATTTACCGAGGTCAAGGCCGTGTATTTCGATTACAGTGGAAAGCTGCAAAAGGCACAGATAGATTAGAACGAGGCAATACATGATAGAACCACCCGGACCCATAGCAAAGAACATCATTGAACGTGACTGTGATGTCATGTCCTCATGCCTGGCACGTCCGTATCCGCTGGTGATAGACCGGGCAAAAGGAGTCACCATCACCGATGTGGAAGGAAAGGAGTACATTGATTTCGTGGCAAGCATTGCAGTGATGAATGCGGGCTATTCCAATCCTGCAGTATCAGAGGCCATAACTTCGCAACTGGCAAAAATATCACACTGCGGGTTCCCTGACTTCTTTGCCGAGCCGCCTGTGAAACTGGCTGAAAAACTCAAACAATTGACGCACTATGACCGTGTGTTCTTCTGCAACAGCGGGACCGAGTCTATTGAGGCTGCTATTAAACTGGCCATGTGGAAGACCCACAGGCAGGCTCTGGTAGGATTCTATGGGGGTTTTCATGGCAGGACACTGGGTTCGTTATCCCTCACCTGCTCTAAGGTCAGGCAGAAGGCATATTTCCCTGCGATACGGACAGTACATTCCCATTATGCATACTGCTATCGCTGCCAGTTCAATAATGAGTACCCTGGCTGCGGTATCCAGTGTGCCGCATATATCGAGGATGTTATTTTCAATCGGGAATTGAGCCCCAATGACACTGCAGCTATTGTTGTGGAACCCATACAGGGCGAGGGGGGTTTTATCGTACCGCCGTCCGAGTTCCTCAAAGAGATCAGGCGCATATGTGACGACCATAATGTGCTGATGGTGGCCGATGAAGTACAGGCGGGCTGCTACCGTACCGGGACGTTCATGGCCCTGGAGAACTTCGGGGTAAGGGCTGATATCGTGTGCATGGCAAAGGCGCTTGGCGGCGGTCTTCCCATGGGGGCCATGTTGTCAGGCAGCCACATCATGGACTGGCCGCCAGGTACCCATTCAAACACCTTCGGCGGCAACCTGCTGGCATCGGCAGCGTCACTGGCGACACTGGAATATATGGAAAAAGAAGGACTGGGCAACCATGCAAAGGAACTGGGCAGGCATATCATGCAACGGCTTGGGGAGATGCAGACCGAATATCCCGGCATAGGGGATGTGCGAGGTCTGGGGCTGATGATAGGTGTCGAGATGATAAAGCCAGATGGGTCCATTGACCCTGGTACCAGGGACCGTATCATTCTTGAAGGATACAAAGAAGGCATCATCCTGCTTTCATGCGGTGATTCTGTCATCCGTTTCTCACCGCCGCTGGTCATGACCAGGGAGGAAGCTGACGTGGGTCTGGACAGGTTCGAAACAGCACTGAAGAGGGCTGTATCATAGGTGTTCATATGGTACGGATAGAGAGAGATACTATGGGCCAGGTGGAAATACCTGATGAGGCGTATTACGGACCACAGACCGTGCGGGCCGCCCGGAATTTCAGGGTAAGCGGCCTGAAACTGCCGCCCGTTTTTATCAGAGCCCAGGCAGCGATAAAGCAGGCATCTGCAAAAGCCAATATGGATGCCAGTAAACTGGACCCTGCTATCGGTGAGGTCATCATCCAGGCTGCATCGGAAGTCAGGGAAGGCAGGTTCGATGACCAGTTCGTGGTGGATGCGTTCCAGTCCGGGGCCGGGACCTCACAGAACATGAACGCCAACGAGGTTATCGCAAACCGTGCATTGGAGATAATGGGCGAACCCAGGGGCCGATATGATAGTATCCATCCCAATGACCACGTAAATATGTCCCAGTCATCCAACGATACTGTCCATACTGCGATTCACATCGCATCAATGGAGGCGCTCAGCAACAGGTTGCTGCCGGTACTTTCCTTATTGCATGAGGGACTTACAGCCAGGTCGGTCGAGTTTCGGGATGTCGTCAAACCGGGCCGGACACACCTGCAGGATGCAGTCCCGGTAACTCTTGGTCAGGAATTTGGCGGGTATGCCCGGATGGTGGAACTGGGGATGAAGTGCATATTCACCTCAATGGATGGCCTGACAGAATTGAATATGGGTGGCACTGCTGTTGGGACTGGATTGAACGCACCTGAAGGTTTTGGGGATAGAGCAGTAGCTGAGGTGAACCGGATTACTGGCTTTACATTCAGGCTGGTACACAATCCATTTGAAGCAACCCAGGGTGCCAGTGCTATACTCGCTACATCGTCGGCACTTCGCAACATTGCAGTTAGCCTTATCAAGATAGCCAATGACCTGCGATTGCTGTGCAGCGGACCCAGGACCGGTATTGGTGAAATTAATCTTCCTGCTGTCCAGCCAGGGTCGTCCATTATGCCAGGCAAGGTCAATCCGGTTATGGCAGAAATGGTGAACATGGTATGTTTCCAAGTGGTAGGAAATGACACTGCCATTATGATGGCAGCACAGGCGGGCCAGCTTGAACTGAATGTTTTCACTCCTTTAATGGCACACAATCTCCTGGGTTCAATTGAGATACTGTCCGGGGCTGTTGAATCATTTAACAGGCAGTGCCTGTCGGGTATCACAGCCAATGTTGAGCATTGTGAATCACTTGCCAGCAAAAGCCTTGCACTGATCACATCACTTGCCCCGAAATTGGGATACGAAAAAGCGGCAGATGTCGCTTACCAGGCTTACCGGGATAATAGAACGATACGGGAAGTCGTGCTTGATTCGGGATTATTGATAGAAGAAGAAGCTGATACAATGTTGGACCCACTCAGGATGGCGGCGGTAAAGAAATGATAAAACATGATATACTTGTGATTGGTGGCGGTCTTGCAGGTCTCCGGGCTGCTCTTGAAGCTCATCTACGGGGTGCGGATGTTGCTGTGATATCCAAGGTACATCCCATACGCAGTCATTCGGTGGCCGCCCAGGGTGGTATCAATGCCGCGCTTGGCCAGGATGACAGCTGGGAAGCACATACTCTGGATACGGTCAAGGGGAGTGATTACCTGGCCGACCAGGATGCTGTTGAGGTCATGTGCAGGGATGCACCCGGCCGGGTTCTTGAGATGGAACACTGGGGCACCCTGTTCTCCCGCACCCCTGATGGTCATATCGCACAGCGTCCTTTTGGCGGCGCAGGATTTCCCCGGACATGCTATGCAGGGGACAGGACCGGGCACAACCTGCTGCATACCCTGTATGAACAGGTGTTGAGGGCAGGTATCAGGATATACCGGGAATGGCTGGTCACCAGACTGGTGGTCGATGAGGGAAGGTGTACCGGATTTATCGCTATGCACACCCCTGATTCAAAACTGGAGGCGTTTGGAGCAAAGGCCACGGTCCTTGCCACTGGCGGATACGGCAGGATATACCAGCGTTCCACCAATGCCATCATCAACCGGGGGTATGGCATAAGCCTGGCCTACCATGCCGGTGTCCCGCTCCAGGATATGGAATTCGTACAGTTTCATCCAACCACGCTTATGGGGAGTAATATACTCATGACTGAAGGTGCCCGAGGTGAAGGTGGATATCTCTATAATAGACTGCACGAGCGGTTCATGAGCACTTATGCCCATGATATGATGGAACTCGCACCGCGCGACATTGTGGCCAGGTCCATCCAGATTGAGATCGATGAGGGCAGGGGATTTGAGGGTGGGTACGTCCATCTGGATATTACCCATCTGGGCGAGAAGAAGATCGAAGAAAGATTGGGCGGCATCAGGCAGATTTCCATTGATTTTGCGGGTATCGACCCTGTTAAGGAGCCCATCCCGGTCCAGCCCGGGCAGCATTATTCCATGGGTGGCGTTCCGTGCGATGTTAACGGTGCAACGCCTCTGGAAGGTTTGTATGCTGCCGGAGAATGTGCTTGTGTCAGTGTTCATGGAGCCAACCGGCTGGGCGGCAATTCCTTGCTTGACACCATAGTGTTCGGAAAAAGGGCCGGCGAACATGCTGCAGGTTTTGTGAAAGGGATCACTATGTCGGCAGTTGATGCATACCTTGAGTCCCTGGTCCGTGAAAAACAGGCCATTTCTGACCTGATGGGGGAAGGAGGAGGGAATTTTGCTGTTGTCAGGGATGAGCTGAGATCTGTGATGCAGCAGGATGTTGGGGTGTTCAGGCACAGGGACGGATTGCAGAGGGCTGTTGATATGATTAAAGAACTCAGGGAAAGAGGGCGAAATGTGCGCGTGAAAAGCAATGCAACATCTTTCAATTTTGAATTGCTCAATGCTATTGAATTAAAAGGAATGCTTGAGCTTGGGCAGGTTATTGCAGAAGGGGCGTTGGCCAGGGAAGAGAGCAGGGGCGCCCACTACAGGACGGATTTCCTGGAGCGTGATGATGAACACTGGCTCAAGCATACGCTTGCATACCAGACCCCCGAGGGTCCCAGGCTTGAGTATAAAGATGTGACCATAACCCAGTTCCAGCCTAAGAGGAGGGAATACTGATGGTCAGGCTGAAGGTCAGGCGGCAGGACGGTGATAGGGTCTGGCATGAAACATTCGATGTAGAAGAGACTCCGGGTATGAGTGTACTGGAGGCCCTGTTCTCTGTGCAGGAGCGGCTGGACGGGGGATTGTGTTTCCGGTATTCCTGTCGCGGAGCCGTGTGCGGAAGCTGTGCTATGCTTATTAACAAGGTACCCAGGCTGGCCTGTCGTACCCAGGTCAGTGATGCGCGGAGCGAGATGACGGTGGATGCAGTGAAATGGGGGGCTCTGGCCAGACCGGTTGTAAGAGTGGCAAAGGCTGAGATACTTATCGAGCCCCTGCCTAACATGAAAGTCATCCGGGACCTGGTGGTGGATATGGATCATTTCTATGAACTGCTGGACTCTATCAAACCATGGATATCGGCTGGTGAGGATGTACCAGAGGGAGGCAACCTGATGAGCCCGGCAGTGGAGCAGAAGATAGAGGTCTATACCAATTGTATCCTGTGTGCCATCTGCCACGGGGCATGTCCGGCAGCTGGAAGGGATGAGACGTACCTGGGACCTGCTGCCCTTGCAAAGGCATGGCGGTTCTACCTGGATCCGAGGGAGCCGGAAAAGGATAAACGTGCCAGGCTTGAAGCTGTGGATAACCAGTCTGGTGTGTGGGGCTGTGATGGGGTGTTCAAGTGCACTGCTGTGTGCCCCAAAAAGGTTACGCCTACACAGGGTATATTAGCACAGCGCAGACAGATTCCTAAGAATAAGATAAAAAATGTATTCAACAGAGGGAAGAAGAGTGAAGATTAATAATTATACGGGAGCAGGCATGTGGTCCTGGGTTTTGCAGCGTATCACTGGTGTACTGCTGGTAGTATATTTTATGGCACACATGTGGGGCATGCATTTCAGGTTCGAGTTCAAGACACCCCTGGATGGATTGTTGACATACATCCTTTCTACGGATTTCTTCCTGATAATAGTGGTACTGGTAGTGTATCACGGGTTCAATGGAATCCGTTCCGTGACCATCGACCTGGTGGGAGGAATGCGGTTACAGCGCTGGTTATTCTGGGTGCTTATGGTATTAGGGGTATTGCTGTTATATTCGGTAAGTATCAGATCGAGGCTGTTTTGAGCGGGGGTATCTAAATATTAAAGCGATTTTTATTCAATGATTATGGTTTAGCGCAAACATTATGTTGATGTTATTGTATATGTTTATGTAAACACAGATGGTGATACAAATGACCGAATATGTGCGAACCACAATAAAGTTAAGAGAAGATGTTTACCAGACACTGAAAAAGGAAGCCGGACCAAAGAACTTATCTGAAAAAATCAACGACATATTGATGAAAACACTGTTCAAAGAAAAGAAGAGCCTGTTCGGGACAATGGAAAAAACCGATTTGTCTGATCTCAGGGATCATGAGGATAGGTCATAATGCTACTGGATTCTTTTGCCTGGATGGAGTATTTCATGGGGACAAAACAAGGTGAGGTTGTAAAAGAGTTGGTAGATGACAATGTGCAATTATATACCTCTCCTATTGTAATCGCTGAAATATACTCCAAATCTCTCAGGACTGATGGGAATGCAAAAGTGAGAACAGATTTCATAATTGACAGGTGTGCTTTAATTCCTATAGGTGATATTATTGCTATCGAGGCAGCCAAAGTCCATGCTGAGAATAAGAGGAAATATTCAGATTTTGGTCTTGACGATGCCTTTATACTTGCTTCGGCACGTAGTAAGGAATTGAAAGTACTAACAGGAGATTCACACTTCAGGGATTTCAAGGAAACTGTAATGCTGTAATCTATTTTTCTGGTAGATTATTTTCAATTTATTTTAGGGGGGTTAAGAATTGAAACCAAAGATTATGAAATCAAAGGAAGAATGGAAAAATGAACTTGCTCCTGAAAAGTTTCACGTATTGATAGAAAAGGGAACCGAGCCGCCATTCACAGGCACGTTCAACAAGCACGATAAAGAAGGTGTCTATGTATGCGCAGCCTGCGGCCAGGAGCTGTTCCACTCTGACGAGAAGTATGATTCAGGTAGCGGCTGGCCGAGTTTCTGGACTCCCATATCAAATGATAAGGTTGAACTGAAGCCCGATAACAGTCTGGGGATGCACAGGATAGAGGTGGTGTGCAGCAGGTGTGGCGGGCACCTGGGGCATGTGTTCGATGACGGGCCGCAGCCGACCGGGGAGCGGTATTGCATTAATTCGCTGGCCCTGGAGTTTGAGGATGGGAAATAGGATAATCCAACCTGAATAGTATTTATTTACCGAAATTGCGGACGGTTTTCTTAATTGTTTTAATTTTCTCAATGTCTTGATACCAATAATCATAGTCTGTCCTTGCCATAAAAATGATACAATAGCCAGGCCAAAATAACCACATCTTTTTATTGTAACAGATACAAAACAGGAGCAGCATGAAAGCCGTAATCCTTGCCGCCGGAGAAGGAACGCGTATGCGTCCGCTCACCCGTCACCGTCCCAAAGTGATGCTTCCTATCGGGAACCGCCCCTTACTGCAGCATGTCATTGAACAGGTAAAAAATGCCGGCGTTGACCACGTTATCCTGGTCATAGGGTACCAGGGCGACACTATCATGGAACATTTCGGGGAAGGGGAACGGTTCGGTGTTAAAATTGATTATGTGATACAGGAAGAACGGCTGGGCACTGCCCATGCCATCGGTACTGCACGCACCCTGATCGATGAGCGGTTCCTGGTGTTGAATGGCGATGTCATGGTCACAACAGCACAGGTCAGGACCCTGCTTGAGAGGGACGAAGTGGCGGTCATGGCAGCACTTGAAGTGGAAGATGCATCGCAGTTCGGTGTGCTGGAAGTCGAAGGAGGATTGGTGGTCAGGTTGCACGAGAAACCAGAGAAACCTCCAACCAATCTTGCAAATGCAGGAATTTATGTTTTTGAACCTGAAGTGTTCGGCGGTATTGACAGGACACCCCTATCCACACGAAACGAATATGAAATAACCAGGACCATCCAGGATATGATCGATAACGGTATCCATGTGGGTTATCAGGTACTTTCCGGCACCTGGCAGGATGTAGGTAGACCGTGGGAGCTCCTGGATGCGAACAGGGACTTCCTCAAGACCATTCACACAGATATCAAAGGCGACATCGAGGATGGTGTACATATCCACGGTCCTGTGATAATCGATACGGGTGCCAGGGTCCGCAGCGGCGCATATATTGAAGGACCGGCAATAATCGGACCAGATTGCGATATTGGACCTAACTGCTATATCCGGCCATATACCAGCCTGGGCAGGGGTGTGCGTATCGGCAATGCCGTTGAGGTCAAGAACTCGATAATCATGGACAGGACACATATAGGCCACCTGTCCTATGTGGGTGATAGTGTCATTGGCACTGGCTGTAATTTCGGGGCCGGGACGAAAGTGGCGAACCTGCGGCATGATGGCGGCAATATTAAGATTTTGATTAACGGTAAAAGGATAGATTCCGGGCGCAGGAAACTGGGTACCATCATGGGTGATAACGTGCATACCGGCATCAACAGCATGTTGAACGTGGGGTCGGTAATCGAGCCAGGCAGTAATATCCAGCCAGGTGAATTGGTAAGGGATCATTATCCCCATAAATAAGAACTATTAAGATTGGTGATTTAACATTGAATGTTTCTATAATAGGTTCCGGTTATGTAGGTACGGTAACAGCAGCGTGTTTTGCCGAACTGGGGCACAATGTGGTGTGTATAGACATCGACCCTGAAAAGGTGGATATGATTAACAGGGGCGAACCTCCAATATATGAAGACGGACTGGAAGAACTCCTTGCAAAACATGCAGGTAAGACACTTCGGGCTACTGCAGAATATGATGATGCTGTGTCCAGTACTGACATATCGTTCATCTGCGTTGGTACCCCGTCGGATGATGAAGGCAATATCGACCTCTCCATTGTCAGGGCAGCCAGTAAAAGCCTTGGTATAGCACTGGCTAAAAAAGACGGATACCATGTAGTTGTTGTGAAAAGCACAGTCGTGCCCCAGACCACGGAAAATGTGGTGGTGCCGCTCATTGAGAGCGTTTCAGGTAAAAAAGCGGGTGTGGATTTTGGTGCTGCCATGAACCCGGAGTTCCTTCGGGAAGGAAAGGCCGTGTATGATTTCATGCATCCTGATAAGATTGTGGTAGGTGCCATAGACCGGCGTTCAGATGATACGGTATCTGCTTTGTATGCAGGTCTTGAACGTGAGATAACCCATGTAGATCCCGGCACGGCAGAGATGATAAAATACGTGAACAACTCGTTCCTTGCAACCAAGATATCGTTTTCAAATGAGATAGGGAATATCTGCAAGAAACTGGGCATCAATACCTACCAGGTTATGGACGCTGTGGGAAAGGATTTCAGGATATCGCCCTATTTCCTGAACTCTGGTGCAGGTTTCGGGGGTTCGTGCTTCCCCAAGGACGTCAAGGCACTGATAGGGAAAGCCAGGGAACAGGGATATGAACCTGTATTGCTTAATTCCGTGATCAAAGTCAATGAGCTCCAGCCCCTGATAATGGTAGACCTGCTGGAGTCCAGACTTGGCGACCTGAACGGCCTGACCATTGCCGTGCTGGGCCTGGCATTTAAGAATGATACCGATGATATCAGGGAATCCAGGTCCATACCTGTGATAAAGGCATTACTGGACAGGGGTGCTGTTGTTACCGCATATGACCCCATGGCCGCTGATATTATGAAGCAGTTATTTGACAATACCATCGTTCATTATTGCGACAGCGCGGCGCAGGCCCTGGAAGGTGCCCACGGTTGTCTTGTGATGACCGAGTGGGATGAGTTCAGGTCATTGTGCCATGAGTTTTTGACTATGAAAAGACCGCTGGTAATTGATGGGCGCAACGTCATTTCCTGCAATGGGATCGAATATGTGGGCTTATGCTGGTGAGCACATTGCAAAAGACCTCTCAACGCTGTGACTATTTTGGCGAATCTGTGATCAGGGATATGACACGGTTGGCACTGCGTTACGACGCAGTGAACCTTGCCCAGGGATTTCCTGATTTCCCTGCGCCCGAAGAATTGAAAAAAGCAGCCTGTGATGCGGTTACGACCGACCATAACCAGTACGCTATTACATGGGGCGCCAGGGAACTGAGAGAAGCGATAGCGAACAAGGCTGCCCGGTTCAACAACATCAAGGCAGACCCTGAACAGGAAGTGACAGTGACCTGCGGTACCACTGAGGCAATGATGGCATCCATGCTGGCAATGATAGACCCGGGAGACGAAGTGGTCATTTTTGAACCGTTCTACGAGAATTACGGTCCTGATGCAGCGGTCTCCGGTGCAGTGCCCAGGTTCGTACCCCTGGAAGGGGACGATTTTACCTTTGATGCTGATGTACTTGCTGCAGCGTTCAATCACAGGACAAAGGCACTGGTCCTGAACACGCCCAACAACCCCACAGGGAAGGTGTTTGACAAAGAAGAGATGTCGATAATCGCTGACCTTGCAACCGACAATGATGTAACCGTGATAACAGACGAGATATATGAGCATATCATCTATGACGGGGCACAGCATACCAGTATTGCTTCGATGGGTGACATGGACCAGCGCACCATTACTATCGGGGGTTTCAGCAAGACATATAGTGTTACCGGCTGGCGTGTGGGGTATGTGCTTGCGCCGCCCCATCTGACAGGTGCCATACGCAAGGTGCATGATTTTCTCACGGTAGGGGCACCGGCTCCTTTACAGCATGCCTGTGTTGCAGCCCTTGACCTGCCACCTGCATACTATGAAGAACTGGTCAGGATGTATGATAAAAAACGGCACATGCTCTATAATGCTCTTACCAAGAATGGATTTACCTGTAAGCTTCCCCAGGGGGCATATTACATCCTGGCTGATATTTCAGCATTTGACAGGGGAGATGATGTTACGTTTGCGCATTATCTTGCCTCTGAAATCGGCGTGGCGGCAGTGCCAGGCAGTAGTTTCTTCAAAAATCCTGAAATGGGGGCAAACACTGTGAGGTTTACGTTCTCCAAGAGCGATGAAACTCTGCAAAAAGCTGTATCCAGACTGGAAAACCTATAACCATCGATGCAATATCGATGTACTTATTTATTAGGAGGTATAAAGTTTCATTTCGGTGAGATTATGTCAGGTGATGATAAATCCCAGTATGGAGAAAATGTAAAAATTATTACTAAGTCGGTATCACTTGAAAACCCGATTATTTTTGAGGGTTTTCCGGGTATTGGGCTTGTTGGGAATATTGCCAGCCAGCATCTGATAGATGAACTGAACATGAAATATATTGGAAGTATTGAATCAAAATATTTCCCGCCAATTGCGGTTCTATTCAATGGTATTATCAATATGCCCGTTCGTATTTATGAATGTGTGGAACACAATATATTGACCGTGATCTCTGATATCCCCATTCATCCGACTATTTCATACGAGGTCAGTAAGGTTTTGATAGACTGGGCCCAGTCATTGAATGTAAGAGAGATCGTATCAATTGCAGGGATAGCTACCATGTCTGGCGAAAACAAAGTTTTTGGGGCAGCAACCAATGAAGAAATGCTTGAAAAAATAAAAGAGCATGTTGAGGTATTCCAGGTTGGTACGATAAGCGGTATTTCCGGCAGCGTGATGACAGAATGCTACATGCGAAATATTCCCGCGGTAAGCCTGTTGGGAGAGACCAACAGTCCAAACCCTGACCCCAGAGCTGCGGCAATGGTCATAAAGATCTTAAATAATATCTACGATCTCTCTATTAACACTGAAAACCTGCTTGAACAGGCAGAACAGATCGAACTTGAACTGCAAAAACTTGCTGAACAGGTCAGGACTACAGAAGAGGGCGAACAACCCAGACGTGAGTTCCCAATGTACGGGTAAGAATAAGCGTGGGAGTGTTGTAAATGCAATATATAGCGCTAACAGGTATATCTTCGCAGGTGCTCAAGGAGCTACAGGAGAACTGTATTCGTACTATTGAGATACACAGTCCCCATAATTTTTTATCCGTTTATCATACTGAAGTTGGCGACCTGCTTTTCCTGACCAAATCCAGTTATAATGATATTAAGACCGGGACAATAGGTATACTGGCAAAGATAAAGGAACGGCATATCTCAATGCATCGCTTTGTCAGCAGGTCGCAAGAGATGTTTGAGGAGTGCGAAACTTTTGCAGCAAGGATTCAATTGCAGTTACAGGGAATTGCCAGGGTACGCACGGTTGGAGATGCTGTTATGGGCAGTCCTTTCTTTGTGGATGCTGACAGTGTCACGTATCTTGAAGCAAAATGATATGCCATAAAACTCTTTTATTTGGAATTTGTACCAAAGAGTTTTTATGGTTGGAATACTATTTGAAAGTCCACTGGCCAAATCGGTAAACGCCTGTGGGCTCGTGGCTTAGCCAGGATATAGCGCCGGGCTTCTAACCCGGATGTCGAGGGTTCGAATCCCTCCGGGCCCGCCAGTTGAAATTGAAAGGAAAAACAGGACATATCATCATGCCTCGGTGGCTTAGGGGTATAGCGCGTCCTTGGTAATGTGCTGTGAACGTTTCGCAGGACTCCAAACAGGACGAGGTCGGGGGTTCAAATCCCCCCCGAGGCTTCTTAATTTTTATTACCGTTTTTGGGATTGTGATTTTTAAAAAAATTGGATCGGTGTTCAATACCAGACATAGATATGATAGGAAGATCGAATTTTCTATAGAGTAGTATAATTTTTAAAATGGTCTTGATGCAAAGATAAAAGCCTAACAAAATGTAAAGTGCTCCGGCCGGGATTTGAACCCGAGTCTTCGGCTCGAAAGGCCGGAATGATTGACCGGACTACACTACCGGAGCACGATGGTGTTTTTGTTGCATATGATTGAATTATAGTCCCGGGCGGATTCGAACCGCCGTCGCGGGCTGTCCTCATCCTCGACCCTACAAGAGTCTCGGGATTCCAAAGGCCTGCAGGATTGACCTCTACCCTACGGGACTGCAGGGTATCCTAATAGCGCATTAAAGTACTTATTCTTTATTGTTACCTGGGCCGATAATTGACAATTGTATCAAAACGTTTATGTCTTTTCAATGCATCCAAGAGCAACACTCGCCTACCCACAATACAATGTGCCCGGGTGGGGTAGGGGTTATCCTATAGGACTGTGGATCCTTCGACTCGGGTTCGATTCCCGACCCGGGCCCCATTTCAACTCACCATCGGACTTTTTAATAATCCTTTCTGTTGTAAGTGACCTCAGGATTGCGGAATTATAAAACCATTATAAAAAGTTCCACGTAACAAAGTGGATTTAAATAACCAGGATAAAAAGGAATGAGACGAACCTATTTAGATTCGTCTGCGGCGCCTTCGCCAGCTTCGGCCCCGCCGCCCAGAAGTTCATGAATGGATTTACTGCCGTAATCTTCAATAACCGTATTTATCTGGCCAATATCGGAAGCTATCTCCTCGCCCCTGATAGCCTTACGGCGTCTCATCCCATCAACCTTGGTCTTGAATCCAACGCCACCTGATACGAGTACCTTGCGACGGCTGGGACCTGGAAGGCCGCTTCGCATGGGGAACCCGCCATTATCAGTTCCGCCAGTGATCTTCAGGGAATATCCCGGTAGGTTCACAGCGTCTCCCTTTACAATATCACCAATATTCTTACCGATAAAATTGTTGATATTGTTATCCGAAATCTGTATCTGGTGTGCATGTCCTGTCTTTCTATCTGAAACAATAACTCTGAAATCTGCCATTCATTATCTCCTTATGGGATCATCAAATTTGAAATATGAAGTTCAATTCAAACGTATGAATATATCGGACTTTACAAGCTATAAAGATATTTAAGATTATCGTGAGGATGGACAAATACCATCATTTCCATGGTCAGCGACACAATGCAATACTATTAACATATAAGGAACTATCAGGAGATATATGAACAAGGAGGCACCCGTAATTGGCATTGACATCGGTGGTGCCAACACCAAATTAGCTTTTGCAGACCGTTCTATCGTCGAGCTGCACTATATCCCGTTGTGGAAAGATACTCAGCTCCCCCAGGCCCTTCAGGATATGGCCAGGCGTTTCAAACCCGGAAAAGTAGGAGTGGTCATAACCGGCGAACTGGCAGATTGCTTTCCTGACAAGGAACAGGGTGTACGGTTCATTGTAGACGCTGTAGATGCAGCATTTCCCGGTGCAATGTACCTTGACCACCACGGTCTTTTCTCGAACAGCAGCAATATCAGTGATATCCGCTCACTGGCAGCCGCCAACTGGATGGCTTCGGCGCTGCTGGCAGGCAGAGATATTGATTGCATTTTTGTCGATGCAGGCAGTACCACCACGGACCTCATTCCTGTGAAGAACGGGCGCCCGCTTGCAGGAGATACTGACCTGAAACGTTTAGGCCGCCATGAACTGCTTTATCGCGGCATGCTGCGCACGAACATTGCAGCATTCATGAACAGGATAGAACTGGGTGGCGTGCAGTACAGGGTCGCTTCAGAACTGTTCGCCCAGACCGGTGACGCGTATGTACTCCTGGGATGCGTCCGGCCTGAAGATTATACCTGCGATACGCCCGATGGTGAGGGAAAGACCCCCAAATCTGCGGCCCGGCGCCTTGCAAGGGTGGTATGTGCAGACACCACAGAATTGCAACATGAAGATATCATGAATATTGCCAGGCAGATCTATCTACACCAGCGGGATGAACTATCTGAAGCACTGGAATTACTCTCTAAGCAGCATGGTATTAAAAAAGTAGTGGGGGCGGGCCTGGGCGAGCTACTGATCCAGGATGCTGCCCGGCATGCAGGACTTGGAAGCACCTTGCTGTCCAGAAAATACGGCCCTGACATCTCAAAAGTATTCCCGGCATTTGCAGTTGCCTGCCTGCTCAGCGAATATGATACCTCTTCTCAGTTATCGTACTGACGCAGAAAGTTCCCTTTGGCCTCATGAAGTAATGCTGTCAAACCGAAACAGTCTCGATGAAACGATTCTCTGTCTGCGCCTTTCTCATCGCCGGAAACGTTGTTCGTTCTATGACATCCGGTACCAGAAGAATTACTCGTTATTGACCTTACACGAAAAAAAGATTAATAAAAGAAAATGTATGGAATTATCTCATTATTTTGAGGTTATGAGAATATGAAAAAAAAGTTATTTGTTCTGAGAAGTACCGACCTGGTGTATACCACCATCGACGATTGGATTCACCATGAAGCGATTCCATTCTCAGTCGATTCGTCCGAAACCTTCAATGCCTCCATCGACAGGGTCATCGCCTCATTTGACGACCCGGTGGAGTTGCTCGGCTTTGGAGAAGCACTCCATGGCGGCGAGGACATTCTTATACTCCGCAACCGGCTTTTCCAGCGTTTGGTTGAGACGCACGGCTACAGTGCCATTGCCATCGAGAGCAGTTTCCCCCGGGCACGCGTGGTGAATGAGTACATTGCCGGTCGCGGCCCGGCATCATATGAGGCTGTGCAGGACACCGGATTTAGCCACGGCTTCGGCCTGCTCGATGCGAACCGGGAACTCGTGGAGTGGATGCGGAGATACAATGCCGATCCTTTCCACCGAGTCAAACTCCAGTTCTACGGCTTCGATAGTCCGACCGAAATGGTCGGCACCGATAGTCCAGGCAAGGTCCTGCATTTTGTTCTCGATTACCTCGCTTCGATCGATAATGCCAGAGGCAAAGAATATCGCGAACGCATAGACCACCTTCTGGGCCAGGATTCTGACTGGGAGAACCCAGCCGCATCGTTCGACCCGGCGAAGTCGGTAGGACTGTCACCAGAGGCAACTGCATTGCGCATCGAAACTGAGGATCTCATTACAGAACTGCACATACGCCGTCCCGAATTGGTGGCAAGGAGCGGCGAAAGCTGCTATCTTGAAGCCAGGCAATATGCTTTGGTGGCACGGCAGTTACTGAACTATCATGCCGCTTTAGCCCGAAAATCGGATGAACGGGTTTCCAGACTTCTCGGCATTCGCGATGCGATGATGGCGGATAATCTGGCGTACATGGTGTCTCGTGAGCGTGGCCGGGGGAAAGTGCTGGCCTTCGCTCACAACAGCCATCTGAAACATGGAGAGTCACAATGGCAATTCGGCACTGACGTATACTCATGGTGGCCGGCGGGTTCGCACCTCAATGAGATGTTCGGCCCAGGTTATGTCGTCATCGGTTCGGCATTGGGCGTTTCTGATGCCAATGGCATCGGCCAGCCCGAACCCGGCACGCTTGAAGCCCTGCTGACTGCCGTGCCGGGACCAGTGCGGTTCATTCCCACGCATAAAAGCCAGGGGCTTCCGACCACGGCAATATCAACTCTTCCGGCTCGCTCGGGCAGTATAAAGAACACGACCTATTTCGCACTGACTCCCCAAAGTTTCACCGATTTCGACTGGCTGGCTGTCCTGGATTCAACGATATATAGCCGCGGTGGGCCACCGCTGCAATAAAGGTATATGACCCCGGGCATATACTAATGCCTGCTAACGTCTACTAACGTCTACTGTCCCCTGTTCTGTCAGCATCCTCTCAATGGCATCCATATTAACATGTGCCTGGAAATGCGTTGCAAGCTGGTGGTAGGGTTCAATATACTCCACGTTGTCCCTCACAGCACTATATGACATATCGCGCCCGTTATACAGGAACTCCAAAAAAGCATCCCTTAGATTCTCATTCTCGAACAACCCGTGCAGGTATGTCCCCCATACCAGCCCTTCTTTATTCACACAGCCATCATCACCAAAAGCGGGTACTTCATCCCCGAGCCGGGTCTTACCCATGTGGATTTTATAACCTGATACCTGCTGCCCCTTTATACAGCCCAGGATGGGGCCGTTACCTGTTACTGTCTTTTCGGTCTGGACAGTCTGCTTTTCATATTCAGTAAAATACGTGGCAATATCCAGCAGTCCCAGGCCATTGAAAACTGCAGCTTCCCCGCTTCCCCCTTCTATACCGCTGTCAGTGATGGTACTGCCGAGCATCTGGTAGCCGCCACAGATGCCAATAACAGGAACACCTGCCTTTGCAAGTTCAAGTATCCGGGCATCAGAGCCGCAATCCTGCAGCACTTTCAGGTCGTCAATGGTGTTCTTGGTGCCGGGAATGATAAGGGCGTCTGGGTGCCCTAAGTCATCGCCCGGTTCAATATAATGCACATTTGAATAGGGCTCCAGGGGCTCGAAGTCGGTGAAATTGGATATTCTTGGCAGGCGGAGAACTGCAATATCCACCAGCCCGTTGTCTTTGGATGCGGAGCGTACCTTGTCGGCAATGGAAACCGAATCCTCTGAGGGAATGGATAGCCCGGTATAGGGGATGACGCCCAGTACCGGCACCCCCGTGAGTGCTTCAAGCTGCCGTATGCCGGGTTCCAGTATTGCCGGGTCGCCCCTGAACTTGTTGATGATGATGCCTTTGACCAGGGGCGCAATGTCTTCGGGGAGGAGTTTCAGGGTGCCATAGATACTGGCGAACACGCCGCCGCGCTCGATATCACCGACAAGGATGACAGGGGGATGCAGCATCCTGGCAGTACCGATATTGACCACATCGCGGTGGTACAGGTTGATCTCGGCGGCACCCCCGGCCCCTTCTATGACGATGGTATCGTACTGTTGGGCCAGCCTTTCGTATGCGCCCTCGACAATGTTCATCATGTCTTCAATGGAATCGTAATAGTCCCCGGCGGTGCGGTCGGCATACGGTTTTCCCAATAGTATCACCTGGGACTTGCGGTCGCCTTTGGGTTTGAGGAGAATTGGGTTCATGTCTGCGGTCGGCAGGATGCCACATGCCTTTGCCTGGATGGCCTGTGCGATACCTATCTCGCTACCATCCTCGGTTATCCAGGAGTTGAGGCTCATGTTCTGGGCTTTGAAGGGTGCAACAGTGTGGCCCTGTTCGGCAAAGATGCGGCACAGGGCTGTGACTATCACGCTCTTGCCTACATGTGAGCCTGTGCCCAGTACCATCAGGGGTTTTGCTGTGTTGTTCATTGTCTTTTATCCTTATGCTGATTGATGGCTATGTCTAACCTGAAGATTGAAAAGCATATTGATAAAGGGGGGAGCAGGTAAGATTTATGCTGTAGTAACCTAAACATTATTTTCAGGATTTGATGATATGAACAAGAACGTTGACGATGATGAACTGGAAGACATGATAATGCGTGGCCCCACGGCCCGTGAGGCAAAGACAGGGGACCATGACATGATGTTCAAGGCACTGGGTAATCCGGTGCGCAGGAAGATCATTGTTTCTATTGGTGCTTTTGGTAAATCACTGGCGGATGTGATGAAAGAGACAGGGGTTAACCGGTCGCAACTGGATTACCAGCTGGATTTTCTTAATAAGGGGGGGTTTGCCGTGGTAGAGGGGGATATCTGCCGGCTGACCGATAAGGGATTGGGGCTGCTGTCGAATATTTAAGCGATTGGAGCGGTGTTGGGGGTTATGGTTGGTTGGTGCGGGATTTGATGCATTTGGTTGAGGTATGTAACTCCTATCACCCTTAGCTACCTCGGACGTAGCTGCAAAACCGAAATGGTTGATTACCCCTTAACTTCAAGGAATTTGTCAAATTCAAAGGCAGAACCGAATTGTTAGAAACCTATGGCGGCAAGGACATATTTAAAATTGATGTCAACAGTGACAAATTTGATCTCACAAAATTCCAGAATGAATTAGTACTCTATTTCAATGAATATCTTCTATCTGGCGGATATCCAGAATACCATCCTGCAAAAGACATACGGCTATGGCAGGACATCCTTATTGCCGACGTGGTTGAAAAGACAATATATCGAGATATTGCAGTACAATACCAGATAAAGAACCCCCAGTATCTTGAAAAGATACTCACCTACATTGCCCGGAACAACTGCCAGACAGCCTCATATAACCGGATAGCACAGGCACTCTCCATCAGCACGGATACTGTCATAAACATGATAAATTATCTGGAATCCACGCATTTGATAGGAAGTTTACCTCTTTTTTCAAAGAACGTGAAAAAACAAATACGTTCCAACCGGAAATTCTTTGTAATAGATTCAGGATTGAGCAACGCCATGCTTAAGAATCGCAGTTTAATGGATGAAAACTCCGGACTATTGGTAGAATCGGTTGTAAATTCCAACCTGTTGACTGCAAAGGAGTTCAGGAGTTTTTTTGACATCAGGAATATCTCGTATTTCACTGATAAGCAAAAGCATGAAGTAGATATTGTGCTGGACATTGACGGGAAGATTGTGCCTGTTGAGGTGAAATACCAGAACAATATCTATGAACATGACCTGAAGAACCTGCACTATTTCATGGACGTACAGGGTCTGGATTTTGGGGTGGTTGTCACCCGGAACCTGTTTGAGATGAGGAAGAATATCCTGTGCATTCCTGTGTGGATGTTTCTGTTAATATTCACGGCTTAGGTATCATTTTTACTTGCCTTTGTAACTGCTAACAAGAGTATCATGTTTTTTTCCTCAAACAAATATCTACCATTTGCAAGTTATTGCGATTAACAATTATTGTGATTTACAATTATTGCAATTAACAATAACTATTAAGTACTAATGAACTATATACATACATTTATGGAATTTTATGACCGTAAAGAAGAGATTGAGAAACTCCAAACATTGACATCGCTTGACAAGAGCACAATGATTGTAATCTACGGCAGGCGTCGTATTGGTAAAACTCGGCTTGTGCAGCATGTTTTTGGAAACAACTCGTTTTACTTTTTTGTTGCGGAAAAAGAAGAATTGTTAATCCTTGAAGATTTCAGAATCATATTGATGGAGCGCCTTGATTATGTTCCCAACTTTAAGGATTTCGATGATTTTTTTGGTTTTTTGTTTACGCTACCCGACAAAGAGATATTCATTTTTGATGAATTCCAAAACTTTAAAAAAATCAACACTGGTGTTTTGTCTATCATCCAAAAATACTGGGATAAATACAAAGATGAACGGAAATATTCATTTTTGTTTCTTGGTTCTTACATAGGTCTTATGAAACATCTATTCAAAGACTATAAAACGCCACTCTTTGGACGCTCGGATGCACTATTCGATCTAAAACCTCTGCAGTATGATGTTTGCAAAGACATTCTGGCGGGACTCCAAATCAGTTCCTTTGTCGAAATATATTCAATATTTGGTGGAGTTCCAAAATACTACGAATTATTAGAGAATGTAACTGACAAAACGCTATTAAACATCATCTTTGAACAATTCCTGGGCATTGGTGCTCCCCTACTTGATGAAGGTACAAATATATTGATAAGTGAATTTGGAACTCAATACAGGATATATTTTTCAATTTTAGAGGCAATTGCCAGCGGAGCAAGCACTTTGAATGACATAGCAAACCGAACCGGTATTAAAAATACCAGTCTTGGGCCTTACATGTCCGACCTTATCAATGAATATGAAATTCTGGTGCGCAAAGTTCCCGTGAATGAAAAAGCATCCAAATCCAAAATGGGCAGGTATTTTATCAAAGACAATTTTTTCAAATTCTGGTTTCGCTTCATTCACAAGAACCGTGGGTTTATTGAGAGTGGCAGACCAGAGTATGTACTTTCAAAAATCGAATCTGAACTTGATCAATACATCGGGCCGGTTTTTGAAAACATATGTGTTGAGTTTCTGCACAGATCAAATGTTGAAAATAAACTTCCGTTCGTGTTCCAAAACATCGGTTCATGGTGGAACCGCAAAGGTGATGAGATTGATATCGTTGCTTTAAACGATGATACAAAAGAGATTCTCATTGGGGAATGTAAATGGAACAACCGCAAGATGGATGTGGATATTCTAACAAAGCTAAATGACAAAAAGAGGTTGATAAAATGGCAATACGATGCACGTAAAGAGCATTACTGCCTGTTCTCAAAAGTGGGTTTCTCAAAACGCTTACACGAAGTTGCAAAAGAAGAGGATATTTTGCTTTTTACCCTGAATGACTTGTAACAATGAAGGGGACTAACAGTGGACTTCGTGTAATATTGGGCATAAGCCCCGGTGATTACCAGTGTATAAAGAACTTTGACCACATAAATATAAATCTTCTGAACCAAAAGAACTACATTACCGACTAAACCATTTGTCCGATCACCACTTCAGCCAGCACCTTACTCTTTTCAGCCGAAGTCATCAGAGTATCCGCACTCACCACAGCCACACCCATCCCCTCAACATCCCGCAGCCCCAACCCGTCGCGCTCATCCACCACGAACACATCCAGCAGGTCCTCATAGAACCGGGCCACCCCCCTGGATGACACCTCACACCCGCAGGCGCTCATCAACTTGCCCGCAGGCCCGCTCACAGGCTCGCACCCGATGATAGGGCTGACCGCTACTACGTGTTTATTGCGTATCAGCTCCCTCATCCCCTTCACAGCAAGAACGGGGCCTATACTTGTAATAGGATTGCTGGGACCTATTAGTATTGTATCCTCTTGCTCAACAGCCTTGTGGACCGCATCTGAAACAGTAGTATTTTCAATACCCAGGTACTCAATACCCATTACTTCAGGTCGCCCCCTCTTTCCGACCCAGAAATCCTGGAAATGCATGGTACCGTCATCGGTGGTTATCATCGACGATACAGGCTCGTCACACATCGGCAGGATGGTGCCTTGCGCTCCCAGCATGCGGGCGGTCCTCCCCACAGCCTCTGTCAATGATGCACCCTGCCTGATACATTCTGAGCGCAGGATATGGGTGGCGCGGTCCCTGTCCCCCAGCCTTAACACCTCATCGTGTCCGGCACTGGCTAGGGCTTCATGGGTATGGTAGGTATCCCCTGCCACACCCCACCATTTGTCCATGTCAAGCAGACCGGAAAAAAGGTAGGTGACCGTATCAATATCAGGGCAAACCAGGTTTCCCGATACCAACAGGTCCTCTGCCGTGTTGACAATAACGGTAATATTTTCATCAGGTATAAGTTGCCGAAGACCAGCCAGAAGTTTTGGTGTTCCGGTCCCGCCTGATAATACAAGCATGCATGCTCATAGTACAGGGCAGAATATTAACCTTATTGAAAAGAAGCGTGCGATAAATAATGTTTATATGCCTTTATTCCAATTACATACATGATTCCTCATGAAAAAAAAAGAGTCGGGCCGGACCATCTACTATTACATTATCCTCTTTTTGATGATGATTTTATTGTATAGCTATATTGCAATATTCATCAAGTCACATTTTGAAGGAGAATCGTTCACCTTTATTGAAAGTGTATATTTTGTCATCATCACTATGACCACAGTAGGGTATGGGGATATAGTAATGACTACCCCCATTGGAATGATATTCAGCATAGTCGTGGCGATTTCAGGGGTCATCATGTTATTTGCACTGCTCTTCCCATTGGTGGTAATACCATGGATCGAGACGCAGATACGGGGTGAACTGCCTACCATTGCCCCCACGAAACTCAACGACCATGTTATCATATGCGGTTACAACAAGATGGTCGAATCACTGGTAAACGAACTGGAAGACAATAGCATGCCATTCATAGTAGTGGACGACGATGAAAACCAGATACGTTCACTCCTAAAAGAGGGCACCAATTGTATTTTTGGAGACCCTGCCAAAGAAAAAGTACTTGATGCCGCAGGGGTATGCAGGGCCAGGCTGCTCATAGCGAACCAGAATGATGAAAAGAATGCCAGTATCATACTGACAGCACGGGAATTCTGTACCATTGAGATACTGGCAATCGTGAACGATAAGAATAATGCAGATTATTTGAAATATGCAGGTGCCAACAGGGTGGTATCACCAAAATCCCTCCTGGGTTCATTTATCGGTCGCAAGTCGGTAGAACCTCTTACAGACAGGGTTATTAACAGCATCGCTTTCATGGATGACCTCGAAATTGCCGAGTTCCCTATTTACCCTGGCAGCATTCTGCTGAAAAAGAGCCTGAAAGAATCCAGGATACGTGAACTGACCGGCGCCAACATTGTAGGGATATGGAAAGGAGGCAAATTATCCCTTAATCCCGTGGCCGATGATGTAATAAAGCGGAATTCCATATTACTGGTAGTTGGCAATAAACAACAGTTGAGAAAGTTCAAACGACTTACCCATTAGCAAAAAGAGAGATAGATATGAACAGTTCACTGGATTTGAACGAGAAACACACGATTGTACTGGGATATGGTGATGTAGGCCACAGGGTCGTACAACGCCTGATGAATGCCGGAGTGCTCTTTGTGGTAGTGGACTCGAATGAAGGAGTGTTCAAAGATGTGGATTTTACTTATTATACAGGGGATGCCACCTCCGAGTCGACCCTGAAGAAAGTGGGTGTGGAGCATGCGTCCACCGTGATATTGACCATCGGGTCTGATTCCAACATCATTTTTGCCATCCTGGTAGCGCGCAAACTGAATCCTGATAGTGTTATCCTGGCACGTGCTAATGACAATCAATCCATAGATAAGATGTACAAAGCAGGAGCCGATTATGTGGCATCGCTTTCCATAATCGCCGGACAGATGCTGGGGCAGATCGCGGTGTTACCGCATGACCACCCGCTGCGGGAAGAGACCATACTGATGTATGAAGGAATAGAGATCGAGAAATATACCATCGGTCCGTCCTCGCCCCTGGCCGGTAAGACCCTGGCCGAACTTGACCTGCGCAACTCTATCGGTTGCACAGTGATAGGGATACATGCAGAGGATAAGACCAGATCAGAGATTGACCCTCATACCGTTATTAAAGAAGGTATGACCCTTGCAGTACTGGGTAATGTTGAACAGATTAATCGGTTCCGTGAAACCTTTGTAAAATAACCGATTGTTCCTTTGTAGTAGATGATCCATGATGACAGAACAAACGCGTATGGTCACGTATTCCAGAAATGTCTTTATCCCTGTCACCAACATGTGCCGGAACCATTGCGGTTATTGTGGATTCAGGCGCAACCCGGAGGACCCGCAGGCTTATATCATCCATCCTGACAGAGTAGCAGAAATACTCCAAAGAGGCGCAGGAAGCGGTTGCACCGAGGCACTGTTCACCTTTGGAGAGCGGCCCGAGGAAGATATCAGATATTTGGAGCGGCTCAAAACTATAGGATATGAACGGACCCTGGATTACCTGCTGGACCTGTGCCGGATGGCTATAAATGCAGGACTGTTACCCCACTGCAACCCGGGATTGCTGTCGTATGAAGAACTTGCCCTGCTCAAACCATTCAATGCCAGTATGGGGTTGATGCTTGAGACCACTGCCCAATTGCAGGCACATGATAACAGTCCGGGCAAGGTACCGCAAAAGAGGATAGAGAGCATTGCACATGCAGGGAAATTGAAGATACCTTTTACTACAGGATTGCTTGTGGGCATCGGCGAGACCAGGAGCGACCGGGTGGATTCCCTCAGGACCATTACAGGGTTGCACCGTAAGTACGGACATATCCAGGAAGTCATCATCCAGAATTTTACTCCAAAACCAGATACGCCCATGGCAGGACATGAACCGCCATCCTTTGAAGAGATGCTCTGGACAGTCGAACAGGCAAGGGATATCCTGCCTGATGATGTGGCTGTACAGGTGCCGCCCAACCTCATATCACCAGGAGTACTTATCAAACATGGTGCCTCCGACCTTGGTGGCATATCTTCCGAGACCATTGACCACATCAACCCTGAACATAAATGGCCTGACGTGGAGGAACTGAAGCAAACAGCTGGAAAAGATACCGTGCTTCGTGAAAGACTCCCTATCTATCCAAAATATATCCTGGATGATTGGTTCGGTGAGGAATTACGTTCGCTTATCCATCAATTGACCGATGATGAAGGATACAGGAAAACCACTGAAATTGAACTTTCGGGTACAATGTTACGCAAATTATAGTAATCATTAATACTATCAATGACACAGTTCAGCCTCTACCAAATAAATAAAAACAACAGGAGAATATGCCATTAGCATTGAAATCTCGCTTGTATTACCAGCTTATAATGAAGTAAAACGCTTGCATGATACGGTTATTACAACTGCGCAGACCCTGTCACAGATTACAGAATCTTTCGAGATCATAATCGCAGAGGACGGGAGTACTGATGGTACTGATCGCCTTGCTTCCCAGCTTGTATCAGAACTGGGTTATGTCCGACACCTTCACAATGACGAAAGACAGGGTCGGGGCCGGGCATTGAACCATGCTTTCAAGACTGCACGTGGTGAGATTCTCTGCTACATTGATGTGGACCTTGCTACTGATATGTCACACCTTGAAGAGTTGATTGCAGCTATCTACAGGGATGGCTATGATTTTGCCACTGGCTCCAGGATGATGCCGTACAGTGATGTAAAGCGGCCCATGAAACGTGGTATTGCTTCCAAAGGCTTTAACTTTCTTACCCGTACCTTGCTGGGTTCGAGCCTGTACGACCACCAGTGCGGGTTCAAGGCATTCAAACGGAGTTCCCTGTTCGAACTTATGGATTCGGTCGAGGACGAGCACTGGTTCTGGGATACCGAACTGCTGGTCAGGGCACAGCGTGCCGGTTACAAAGTAAAGGAATTCCCGGTTCGATGGCGACATGGAGGTGCCACCAAGGTTGACCTGGTCAAAGACGTGATTGGCATGGGCAGTCAGATAGTGAGATTGAGATGGCAGTTGAGCGCCCCGCACATAGGACGCAGGCGAAAGGTCTTACTAACGTTTATCCTGGCACTGATGCTGTTGTTCCTCATATTCACGCTCGTAGGTATAGAGGATGTATGGCAGGCTGCATTATCAGCATCATCACCGATGTTTGGCCTGGCAGTCGTGGTCTACCTTCTGTCCTGGCCGGTGAGAGGGGTCAGGTACCAGCATATCCTGGGGCGGCTGGGTTATGCTCACGACCTGAACTTCATTACCGGTACCATATTCATGAGCCAGTCTGCAAACGTGATACTCCCAGCCAGGATTGGCGATATCTCCCGGGCATACATCCTGAAAAAAGAAAAGGACATCCCCCTTACCACAGGTATGTCGTCGCTGGCCGTGGAACGAATATTTGACATTATTGCTATAACGGTCATTGGAATGATTTCTGTGCTTGTTGTTATGGCCGAGAAATCTATCGACAACTGGATCATGCCCCTGATACTATCATCAGTAGCTATTATCGTACTGTTCTTTGCAGGTATCTACTTCCTCTCATCGCGGGGCAGGGACGGTTTATCCCCGGTTGAGCGCATCATATTCAGGTTTTCCAGGTCAGGAGATTACACCGACATGGTGGCTGGTATTGCCAGGAAATTCGTTGACGAGATCTTCACAGTATCTTCCAATGTAAAAGACTTCATCATAGTATTCTTTTCATCGCTGGTGGTCTGGACCATTGATATTCTCACCTGCTATATCGTGCTCTTTGCATTCCCGTTTGTGCATAATACCACATCACCGACAACGTTGATAGCCATTGTGTTTTTAGCGGTGGCAGTGGGAAACCTTGCAAAGATGTTCCCAATCACGCCCGGCGCCATTGGTACGTACGAAGCCTCACTTACCCTTATATTCGGAATTGCAGGTATCGTCGGATATGTAGGGGCAGCAGCTGCAGTGATAGACCATATTATCAAGAACTCAGTTACCCTGGTTTTCGGGGCAGTATACCTTACAAAGTTCAATATAAAATGGCCTGAATTGCTGGATATTAAGAAGAACAAATAACATTGGCGATACAGTTATGGAATGGTTTGAAATAATACAATGGTGGGTGGTCCTTGAACTTATAGGACTTGCAGCCATGCCTGCTACTGCATGGATATTCAGGAACTTGCAGGATAGAGGTGTAACCCTGTCAAAGATCCTGGGACTTGTAATGGTGACATATTTCTCGTGGGTACTAACATACCTGGGTTTTGAATACAACACCATCATCGTCGGTATTTCTGTGTTGATGGTATTTTCCCTATCAATGGTCGTATTTGTGAACAGAGGATTTCACTTCGATCAAAAAACTCTTGTCAGGTCGGAACTATTGTTCACTGCAGCTTTCCTGTTTTTTGTAATTCTGCGGGCATACCGTCCGGAAATATTCTGGACCGGGGGTGAGAAATTCATGGATATGAGTTTTATCAATATCATACTCCGCAGCACCAGTTTCCCTCCCATGGACCCCTGGCTCTCAGGCGAACCTATGCAGTACTATTATTTTGGCTATCTTGTGGCCGCCAACCTGATCAAGCTCTCTGGAGTTCAAGCAGCTATCGGATTCAACCTCGGGGTAGCATCCATGTTCGCCCTCTCTGTCACAGCAGCGTACGGGCTGGGGGAGCATTTGACCCGTAGCCGTATATTTGGGCTGTTGGTCATGGCGTTCGTGGTAATATTCGGAAACCTGGCTGGATTTGTACAGTTACTGGTGATATTGTTCATCCCAAAATATTATGGCATGTTCAATGTCCCAGCCGGGAATGTGTTGACACGCCTGTCCACGTACAACTACTGGCCTACCAGCAGGGTGATTCCAAACACCATCAATGAGTTCCCGTATTTCAGTTTTATCCAGGCAGACCTTCATGCCCATATGATCGCAATAGCATTCCAGCTTTTAATGATCGCCCTGTTGTTGAATTTGCTGCTTCAGGGAAAGGAATACAACTACCCTGCACTGGCAGCGGTCGCCCTGTTGCTGGGATTCATGTTCCCACTGAACTCCTGGGACTATCCCACCTATGCAATATTCTTTGTTATTGTTATGCTGGCATGGAGAATACGGGTATCTGCCAAACCGGGGAAGCAAAGCAGCTTTGTGGGCAGGATAATGGCCCCATTTCCAAATGAATATGCCAGTACATTAGGCATGTGTGCTATTGTTGGCATAAGCAGTATACTATTATACCTACCCTACCATGTGATAGCCAGTGGCGTGTCGCATTCCATTAAGCTGGTCAAGTACGACCAGACTCAGCTTATTTTCTATTTGGGAGTGTTCGGTATTTTACTGTTCTTTATTCTCGTGTATGCCATTGATCGATTCTATGATCGGTTTTATCCGGATATGAAACTGATACTGTCCGGCCTTGTTCTTGCAGCTCTTGCGGCATACCTGAGCAACATCCAGATCCTGGTCATAGTCCTTCCCCTCATAGTAATGTCCGTCTACAATATGGTAAAAGAGGATGCTCCCGACCGTCAGTTCGTTTATGTACTCATATTGCTGGGTGCATTGCTATCGCTGTTTTGTGAACTCTTTTACATACAGGACTCATTTGGCATCCAATCTCCGGACTATATCAGGTTCAATACAGTGTTCAAGATATATGTTCAACACTGGCTGGTCTGGGCGCTGGCAGCGGGTGTATCATTCTATCACATGTGGAACCGTAAAGGAATGATGGGGCAGCAGAACAAAACGTTTGCAATAGTGTCGGTCATAATGATACTGACTGCACTATCGTATCCGGTATTCGCTACCTATTCTCGCTCCGGCAGTTTCAAGAATAATCCAACTCTTGATGGGTCGGCATATTTTGCTAAGGATTATCAAAACGAGTACAATGCTATAATATGGCTCAACGAACTCAACGGTACCCCTGTGGTGCTCCAGAGTCCTGGCAACACGTACAGCCCGAACACCCACGTGACCACCTTCACAGGCCTTCCTACCGTAATAGGGTGGGGTGGGCATGAAAATAACTGGAGGAACCAGGCACAGACCGTTGATGAGCGGTGGGATGAGGTATCACAGGTGTACATGTCCAGTGATTTGCGTACCGTGAACCAGGTACTGGACAAATACCAGGTGGAGTATATCTATGTGGGTGGCGTGGAGGAGGAAAGGTACGGTGGTCCTGATACCAGGAAGCTCTTTGATAAGAATCCTGGCAGGTTCGAACTGGTTTATTTCAATCCCAATGTCCATATTTATCAAGTGGTGAGATAGTGGTCAATAATGAGCAGCCCGTTTCACCTATAAAGCGGCTTGCTGAGCCCCGGACCTTGTTCTCTTTTGCAGTTGCGCTCTTTGTGTTATATTTTCTTTTCTCGAGGATAGAGTTTGATAGGGTCATTGAGGTTATACAGGAGGCAAATCCCGGTTATATTGTTGCTGCGGCGGCGGTGTATTTTGGCTCGCTGCCCGTACGGGGTGAGCGCTGGAGGTTACTGCTCAACAATATCGGGGTTAAGGCAGGGTTGAAGGATGCCAGTGAAATATTTATGCTATCCTGGTTCGCCAACACCCTCGTACCTGCCAAAATGGGGGATGTTTACCGGGGATATCTTGCGAAAAAGGCCTGGGGTATACCTATATCTAAGAGTTTCGGTACGGTCTATGTAGAGCGCATTTATGACGTGCTGTTGCTGGTCATCCTGATGGGTGTTTCCAGTATCATGGTATTTGGAACAGACATACCGCAAGCCATAAGGTTGTCTTTAGCTTTTGGTTTTGCAATCCTGGTTATTCTGGTTTCTGTAGTGGTTGGTTTTTCGTCTGGAAAAACTGCGATTGCCCGCAGGCTGCCTGCAAGGTTCGAGCAGATATTCACCCATTTCGCTGAGGGGTTGCATGAATCGGCTGGCAGGGGTTCTGTGTTTTTGATCATTTTCTATACCATTGCGATATGGGGCATGGAGACAGTCCGCCTGTATTTTGTGGTAGCATCCCTCTCATCGGCCCATAATGTCGGGATTGGATTATCATTAATTGTATTTGTAGCATTGTCTGCAGCACTTGTTTCAGCACTTCCCATAACGCCCAGCGGACTTGGTGCAGTGGAGTTCGCCATCGTCGGGGTGTTCGTACTGGTAGGAGTAGACGTGGGGGTAGCAGGTGGCATTGCCATACTTGACAGGGCGGTCAGTTACTGGGGACTGGTGGTCCTGGGTGCGATAGTATATGTGGTAAGCGGGAGGAAATGAGGTGTTGGCAATGTTGTGTATGCATTGTTCGAATATCCAGTTATTTTGTTGAAATTGACTTTATGTACAATCAGTATAAAACAAAGTAAATGGATGAAAATAGCCAATATCCTGTTAATCCCGTATAATATTCATCCACCACATATAAAAACTAATTTTAAAAGTTAACCCGCTTTATTTGTAACATTACCTGTGATCGAACCTGTAGATTTTAAAGCAAGGATAAAATCCTGTACTATAGTCGTTTCTGAGAAGACCTCAAGAGCAGTTGAACTATTTGAATAATATTCAGGTTCTTTTGAGGCAGTAAGATTGTATTCACCCGGTCGTAATGCAAGGGAATAAAAACCGAAATTATTCGTAACCGCAAATATTCCAGTATCTGTTGAAACAATAACATCTGCAATCGGTGAACTGCCATTTGTTACTGTCCCGTTGATATAACCACTCGGTTGTGCGATGGTTAGCATTGTTGACAATGCTCCTGAAACATCACCGTTCATTGGATAATACCTGGCAGAATCGCTCTGTGCTTTACCACCTGCCATGCCCCGCACCTGAATAGTATAGTCCCCGATGTTCATATTCGAAGTATTAATAATGACGTTAACATCTTCACTTGAACCATCAAAATTTCCATCGTCAGCAAACATTGGAGTCCATGGAACAATCTCACCGGAACCATTTTCAATCCGGTATTGTGCCCCATCCACAATAGCATATGTTGCACCCACTGATACTGTTGCTGTTATCGAAACATGTTCACCCGTAGTAACATTGCGGGAAGAAAGTACAGGTGTGGTGATAGATGGTTTTTGGAAAGTGTTATCAGCAAAACTTAAA